>CAYUDA010000286.1:0-2320 GCA_964443425.1 uncultured Acidimicrobiaceae bacterium | reverse complement strand
TGGGGCGGTGGATGAGCGACGACGCCAGCCCGAGGCGTTGCTTGTTGCCGAGCGACAGCACCCGGGAGCGGCGGTGGCGCCAGCGCCCCAGTTCGAACCCGTCGATCACCCGGTCGATCTCGGCGTCGATGCCGGCCGGGTCGAGGCCGTGGAGGAGGGCGGCCGCCGCCAGGTTCTCTTCGACGGTGAGTTCGGGGTAGGCGAAGGGGGTCTCGATGAGGGATCCGACCCGGCGCCACACGTCGGGTCCGGCTTCCTGGACGTCGACGCCGCCGATGCGGGCGATGCCGGAGGTGGGGCGCACCATGCCGAGCAGCATCCGCATCAGGGTGGTCTTGCCGGCGCCGTTGAGGCCGACGATGGCGTGGATCTCACCGCGGCGCACCTCGAGGTCGATGCCGTCGACGGCGGGTTCGCCGTCGTAGAGGCGCACCAGGGAGCGGGCTTCGAGCGGGTCAGGCATCGCTGCCGCCTTCTGCCGGTGCGAGGTGCTCGAGCGCCAGCCGGACCCGGTCGGCGAGCGGGCCGGAGTCTTCGTGCTCGCCCCAGTCGATGAGGGCGGCCATCATCGCCCCCATGACGGCGCCGGCGGCGATGCGGGCGTCGAGGAGGGGGACGCCGGTGGCGGTGAGGGCGTCGACGACGATCTGTTCGGTGGCCCGGTTGTTGTCCCAGGCGTGGGCGACGATGTCGTTGTCGACGAGGATCCGGAGGCGGTCCCGGGTGATCTCGTCGTCGGGTTCGTCGACGTGGGCCCAGGCGGCGAGGAGGCCGCGGCAGATGCGCTCGATGGGGGGGAGGGCCGGGTCGGTGGCGGCGACCATCTCGCCGATGATCGGGTCGTAGGGGTCGTCGAGCAGCACCGAGACCTTGGTGGGGAAGTGGCGGAAGAAGGTCATGTGGGAGACCCCGGCAGCGTGGGCGATCTCCTCGACGGTGACGTTGTCGTAGCCGCGGGCGGTGAAGAGTCTCACCGCCTCGTCCTGGAGTCTGCGTCGGGTGCGTTCTGCCCGGGTCATCTCGCAAACGTTAGTGACTAACGTTTCGGTTGGCAAGGTGGGGTGAGCCGGGGTGGGCCATGGGTGTGACCGGGGGGCAACAGTCTCGTAGCATGGTGACCCTGATGCGCCGGTTGTTGGCTGTGCTGCGTGATCCGGTCGCTTGGATCCTGGTGATCGCCGGGGTCGTCGAGCTGATCTCGGGGGGGACGGCGGCGCGCGGCGCCATCCTGTTCGCCGGGGCGGCGCTCATCATGGCGGACCGGATGCGGGGCGCCCTGGTCCGGGCCCGGGTCAACCACGGTGGTCCTTCCGCCGGCGGAGCTGTCGCCGTCATGACCGCCCCTCCGATGTCGCCGGAGCCGCTCCAGGCGGCGGTGGAGAGCCGGCGTTGGCTGGTGGGGGGGATCGCCGCCGTGCTGGTGGCGGCGCTCTTCGGCGTCCACACCCTGCCGTTGACGGCGGTGACCGGCATCGTGGGTGTGGTGGCGGTGGGGTGGGCGTGGCTGACCCATCCGCCTGTCGATGCGGAGGAGCGTCCGCCGCTGCGGGGACTGATGATCTGGGGTGGTGCGCTGCTGGTGCTCGGGTTGTGGGAGCTGGGCGCCCTGCTGCTGCAGCCGAACATGGCCGAGGGCTCCTACGACCATCCCACCATCAGCTACCTGCTCGATCCGGTTCTCGCCACCTACGGGGGACGGGTGGTCGGTCTCGGCCTGTGGGCCCTCGCCGGCCGGGCCCTGGTGAGGCGGGCATGAGCAGCCGCCTCATCACCCTCCTTGGTTACGGGGTCCTCGCCTGCGGGGGTGTGACCCTCGGGGCAGCCGCCCACCGCGACACGTCCACCATTCCCACCTTCGGCACCCTGGTGCGGTGGGCGCTGCGTACCCGCTCGGGCCGCATCGGCGTGTTCGCCGCCTGGGCCTGGATGGGCCTGCACTTCCTGGGGTAGTCGCCGGCGGGGCGAGCCGTGTTCACGGCGGCCACCCCGGCTCCTCCGCGGGCACCGGCCGCTGCCGATCCAGCCTGCGCTGGGCTAGGCCGTGGACTTGGGACTTTGGGCACTGGTCGATACTCCCGGCGGGTCCATAGTGCCGAGAGGCTTAGCAAGGAGATGTTGTTGTGCGGGCTCCATCCATGTCGGGTCGGCTCGGGTTCAGGGTCACGTTGGCTGCACTCTTCACCGTGGCGCTCGTCGCCGGCGCGGTGGGCCTCGCAGCCGCCCAACTTGCTCCCGGCGGGACGTTCAGTGACGACGACGGGAACATCCACGAGGGGAACATCGAGGCGATCGCCGCTGAGGGCATCACGAGGGGCTGCAA
>CAYUDA010000285.1:0-2376 GCA_964443425.1 uncultured Acidimicrobiaceae bacterium | reverse complement strand
CGCCTGCTCACCAGCTTGATGAGCTGGCGATCGATGCGGTCGATCTCGTCACGCAACGTCGGGATGCCGAGGTCGTCCATGAGCCGTTCGAAGGCGGCGAGATCGAGCTGGTTGCCGTTCCCGGCGAGGGCCCGGGTCGGGTCGGGATGGACCGCCACCACCAACCCGTCGGCTCCGACCGATCGGCCCGCCAGCGCCAGGGGGCGCATCAGGTCGTCGCCCGCCATCGCCGGGGCCGGGTCGATCACCACCGGGAGATGCGAGAGGTGCTGCACCACCGGGATGGCGGTGATGTCGAGCGAATCGGAGGTGCGGGGATCGAAGGTGCGGCTGCCCCGCTCGCACAACAGCACCCGCGGGTTGTCCTCGGCCAGGATGTACTCGGCGGCCATGAGCCACTCGTCGATGGTGGCGGCCGGTCCCCGGTGCAGCATCACCGGCTTCCCGGCCCGGCCGGCGTCGCGCAGCAGGACGAAGTTCTGCATGTTGTCCGGGCCGATCTCGATCATGTCGATGTGCTCGGCGACGATCTCGACGTGGCCGGGCTCGATGACCTCGGTGACGGTGGGAAGGCCGGTCTCGTAACCCGCCTTCTCCAGGAGCCAGAGGCCCTCGCGACCCAGTCCCTTGAACGAGTAGGGCGAGGTCTCCGCCCGGAACGTCCCGGCCCGCAACATCGACGCGCCCGACGCGGCAGCCGTCTCGGCCACCGTCATGATCTGGTCTTCGCTCTCAACCGCGATCGGCCCGGCGATCACCGGATACGAGCCGTCGCCGAACTTGACGTTGCCGATGGCGAAGACGGTGGTCTCGACGTCGGGGCGGCGGTGACTCTTCAGGATCGGTTCCGGGCGGTCGCTGCTCATGGTGCTCTCCTGTGGCGGCGGCCCCGGGCACAAAGAAACCCGAAGCCTCTGCCGGCTTCGGGTTGGGGGGTTTGTGGTGTGCGGCTCTCTTACCGCGTGCCCTCCACCCGGGCCGACAGCCCGGTAAAGGGATACGCGAAAGAGAAGCCGTTTGTCATCGCGGCGCCAACCTACCGGGCCGGGGACGTCAACGCAATACCGAGCGGCCTGCGGCTAGGCAGAGGGACCCTTGCGGCGGACGTCCTCGACCTGCACCAGCGCCTCCCGCAGCTCGCCGAGCCATTCATCCAGGTTGCGACCGACGAGACGCACACACCAGGCGAGCGCTTCGCTTCGGCTCCGCGCCACCCCGGCGTCGACCAGGGTGTCGAGCACTTTCCGTTCCCGCAGGCGGAGCCGGGTCATCGCCGGGATCGAGAGGTGGGTGAACAGCATGGCGAACTCGCCGGCGCGGGCGCCCCAGGAGACCTTGCGCTCGAACCGGGTCTCGGCGGCGGTGGCGATCTCGATCCGCCGCTGCCGGGTTGCCTCGCGGTGGGCGGTGATGCGCTCCTCGCACCGCTCCCGCCGTACCGCTGCCGCCAGGTCGCCGTCGCCCGCCTCGGCGGGGAGGGTCCCGATCACCAGGATCTCGTCACGGTCGGCGGCGATGCGCGCCGGGCCTTCGAACCAGTCGGCAGGGATCCGCTCCGCGAACCACGCCTGCAGCTCGGCCTCGTCGACTTCGGGGGGCTTGTCGTGGCCCATGGCTGCAGGCTACCGGGCCACCCAGAGCCACACGAGCAGGGCGACCGCGGCGACGATGGGCATCCCCACCTCGACGGCGTCCCGCAGCCGCCCCACGACTCGGCGTTGCGGCGATCCGGCCTCGCGCCACACGACGGCCGCCAAGCCTGCCGCGACGAGCACGGTCCCGATCGTCAACACCACGGTGCGCCACCCGTCCACGGTCCCGAGGTTACCGGCGCGGCGCCGCCGTCCCGCTTCCCCACCACCCGTACACTGGCTCGATGGCCGAAGTGTCCGATTCCCTGCTGCGCCGCGTCGCATGGGTGATGCTGCTCGCCGCCGCCTGGACCGCCTTCGTGTGGATCAACCGGATCCTGATCCTGTTGCGCGACGACCGATCGCTCGGGTTCCTCGTCGTGCACTACGTGATCGCCGCCATCTCGCTCGGGTTCGCCGCGGCCCTCGCCTGGTACGGCTGGCGGCTGAGGCGTCGTGCCCGCAGCGGCTGACAACGCGCCCGTCCTGCACGCCGTTTCATCCCATTCGGGCCATACTGCGTGTCACCCACGGGGGACGACGCCTGCAGGAGGCGACATGATGGGAAGCCGGTTGCTGCGGGTCGCCACGGTCGCGGTGGCGTGGGTCCTGGTGCTCGCCGGATGCGCCACCGGACCGGATGCAGAGACGGCGACCACTACGTCGGAGGCCGTCCCGTCACCAGGACCGATCACCGCGGAGGTGGAAGCCGATCTCACCGCGCGGGCATTGCAGTCGTATTGCG
>CAYUDA010000284.1:0-2381 GCA_964443425.1 uncultured Acidimicrobiaceae bacterium | reverse complement strand
TGCTGGAGCAGAACTACCGCTCCGCCCAGACGATCCTCGACGCCGCCAACGCCGTGATCGACAACAACCAGTCCCGCAAGCCGAAGCGGCTCTGGACCGACGCCGAAGAAGGCGAGCCGGTCACCACCTACGAAGCCGAGGACGAGCAGGACGAGGCCGCCTTCGTCGCCGAGCAGGTAGGGGAGTTGAAGCGGAGGGGGCGCCGGCTCAGCGACGTCGCCGTGTTCTACCGCACCAACGCCCAGAGCCGGGTGGTGGAGGAGATGCTGGTCAAGTACGCCGTGCCCTACCAGGTCATCGGCGGACTCAAGTACTACGACCGCCGGGAGGTCAAGGACGTGCTCGCCTACCTGCGGGCCGTCGTCAATCCCGACGACGTGGTCGCCTTGAAGCGCATCGTCAACGTGCCGAAGCGTGGGATCGGCGCCACCAGCGTCGCCCACCTCGACCGCCAGGCGGAACGGGAGGGGATCGCCTTTCATGAAGCGCTGCGGGCCGCCGCCGACAACGGCGCGCTCTCCGCCCGGGCGCAGCGAGCCGTCGCCGAGTTCGTGGCGCTCCTCGACCAGCTCGGGGCGGTGGCGACCGCGGGGCCCCGGGCCGCCCTGGAGGCGATTCTCACCGAGACCGGATACCTGGACATGGTGCGGACCGAGCGCAGTATCGAGGCGATGGGGCGGGAAGAGAACCTCAAAGAGCTGGTGTCGGCAGCCGCCGAGTTCGAGGAAACCGGTCCGGTGAGCCTGGGGCCGGCCGAATGGGAGCAGCTCGACGGGCTGCGCCGGGTCGAGCTGTTCCTGGAGTCGATCAGCCTCGTCACCGACGTCGATTCCTACCAACCCGACGAGACCGTCACCCTGATGACGCTCCACAACGCCAAGGGCCTCGAGTTCCCGGTGGTGTTCATCCTGGGGCTGGAGGACGGCATCTTCCCCCACATGCGCTCCCTCGGTGATCCCACCGAGCTGGAGGAGGAGCGGCGCCTCTGCTACGTCGGCATCACCCGCGCCATGGAGAAGCTGTTCCTGACCCGGGCCTGGAGCCGCAACCTGTTCGGCACCAACAACTACAACCCGGCGAGCCGCTTCCTCGGCGAGATCCCCAACCGCCTCACCCGCCAGGTCAAACGCGCCAGGAAGCCGGCGATGGAGCGCCCCCGCCAACCCACCGTCGCCGGTGCCGACCTCGTCGGCGGCGACCGGGTGCGCCACACCCACTGGGGCGCCGGCACGGTGCGGGAGGTCATCGGATCGGGCGACAACGCCGAGGCGGTGGTCGATTTCGACCGCCAGGGCACCAAGACGCTGCTGCTCGCCTGGGCGCCGCTGGAGAAGGTCTGAGGCATCGTCACGGCCCCGGAGCGTGGCGCCGGGCGCCGACTAACCTCGATCGCGATGCCGACTCGGATCCTCATCGCCAAACCCGGTCTCGACGGCCACGACAGGGGCGCCAAGGTCGTCGCCCGGGCGTTGCGTGACGCCGGGTACGAGGTGATCTACACCGGCCTGCATCAGACCCCGGACCAGATCGTCGAAGCCGCCGTCGACGAGGACGTTGCCGCCGTCGGGCTGTCGGTGCTCTCCGGCGCCCATCTCACCTTGTTCCAGCGGGTCGTCGACGGCCTCCGGGACCGGGAGGCGGGCGACGTCGTCGTCTTCGGAGGCGGCATCATCCCCGACGACGACATCGCGACGCTGCGGGAGGCGGGGATGGCGGGCATCTTCACTCCGGGCACGCCGCTGGACGAGATCGTCGCCTGGGTGGGGGACCACGTCGGGCAGCAGCGGCCGGCGGCAGCCGGAAGCGACGGCGGGGACGAGCGGTGAAGATCCACGAATACCAGGCGAAACAGCTGCTGGAGTCCCGCGGTGTACCGGTGCCGGTGGGCCGTCCCGCCCTCACCGTCGCCGAAGCGGTGGCCGCGGTGGGGCCCCTGGTGGAGGCCACGGGCAACCCGGTGGTGGTGGCCAAGGCGCAGATCCACGCCGGCGGCCGGGGCAAGGGACGTTTCGCCGAGCATCCCGAGCTGGGCGGGGTCACCGTGGTCACCGCCGGCGTCGACGGCGGCGTGGTGGCCGCCGAGGAGGCCGTCGCCGACCTCGCCGCCAAGATGCTCGGATCGACCCTCGTCACCGTGCAGACCGGGCCCGACGGCAAGCAGGTGAACCGGCTCTACCTCGAGCAGGGCATCGATATCGAGCGGGAGCTGTACCTGTCGGTGGTGCTCGACCGGGCGGTGGGCCGCAACGTCGTCATGGCGTCCACCGAGGGCGGCACCGAGATCGAGCAGGTGGCGGCCGAGGCCCCCGACAAGATCCTGCGCGAGGAGGTCGATCCTGCCTTCGGCCTGCTCGACTTCCAGGCCCGTCGCCTCGCCGCCG
>CAYUDA010000283.1:0-2392 GCA_964443425.1 uncultured Acidimicrobiaceae bacterium | reverse complement strand
AGGAAACCCGCGATGAGCGCCAGAATCCCGGCACCCCCTGCGATCTTGTGGTTCGTGCTGAGCTTGCTCAGGTCCATGTGACTCCCCTCACCTATTCTCGCGGCTGATCGTGTGTCTGCCGTTGGGCGAGAGAGTAGTGGTTTGAAACAGCCCCTGACGGTATTCGCTACGCCGGCAGGGCACTGCGCGACGATCGGCGTGGCGGTGGCGAGGCCTCCGGCGGTGCCGCGGACCGGTCGCGACCGGCGTCAGACCGTAGACTCCCGTCGGGGCCCGTAGCTCAGTTGGTCAGAGCAGCGGACTCATAATCCGTCGGTCGCAGGTTCGAATCCTGCCGGGCCCACTAGAGAACCCCCAGGTCACAGGGGCTTGTGCTTGGTTCCTCCGCCGCCCTTTCCAGCTCAGGACGCGCTCAGGACGCGTTCTTCGAGATGGACCCGAGATGGACCTCGGAGTATGACATTTCGAGACTTGACAGAGGGGCTGGCGAACAGGTTCGGCGTAGGCAGTTGGCTGGATCTATCCTGCCGTTGTTGGTTGGCCATGTGCCTCGAATTCGACAGGCATAGCAGCGCGCTATGCCGTTCCCCAGCAGCCCGGCCTGGCGTCGGGTGCCGCTCTTCTGTCTGCCAGACACCACGACGAGTCGGGGTCCTGACAGGATGCTCTGCCCGTGCTGGAGTCAACGAGCAAAGCGATTGGCGCTTTGTCGGCGGCCTTGTTCTTCGCGATTGCCCACCGTACAACAGGCACAAGATCTCTCGATGCCCTAGCGACGCTCAGGGGGAACTCAGCTTCGCCTCCTCGACGAGCGGCTCGAACAGCTCGACGGGGTTGCCGGATGGATCCTCGACAAGGACCTGCTTGCCGCCCACGCCGGTCACGATGTCGTTGCGGAAGCGTGCGCCGCTCTTCCTCAACGCCTCGACAGTCGTGATGAGATCGCTCACTTCGAGAGCAAAGCGATTCCAGCCACCCGGGGTCGGAAGCGTGCCGTCCGGCATGGCATGACCGCCTCCACCGCCGCCCGGCGCGCTCAACGTCAGGCGAAGGTCACCCTTTGACAGCATGGCGAACGTTGGAGCCGGGTGCATCACCTCCGCGAAACCAAGCCGCTGGCAATAGAAGGCGATCGCCTCATCGACGTCGTTCACGATGTACCGGACGCTCACCGTGGCCACGAAGCTACCTCCCAACCACTCGTGGGGACAACCATACCCGGGAACCGTGCAGTGTCACCCAACGCCGGGACGGCGACGCTCGCGATCAGGGCCGACCGGAGCATCGGAGCCGGAACCTCAGTCGGGTGGTAGCACGACCTCGTCCGTACGAGTAACTCGTTGGTGCGTTCGTCGGTCTCATCACCCGATCGCCTTCACGCTGACCGTGGGCGCGGCAGGTGTGTCCATCTCGCCGGCGATAGCCGCGGTGGCTGCCATCGGCGCGGCGTTGGCAGGTTTCATGTACCCGGATCTGGGGATGGTCGAGAGGATCGAACGGCGCCGCCGGGACTTCCGCCATTCGCCTTCTGCCCAGTTGAGCCCACGATGACTTCCCGGAGAGAGGGGATCTCGGCCGCTGGTGCTTTGAGACCGTCGGTTCGCCTGCCGTTCCGTCAGCGGGCGTTCGCTCGGCTCAACCCGCGCCCTGTGAGCGTGCCGTCGAGGTGCCGAGGGCCAAGGCAGTGCTCGCACCGTTGTCTGCGGCGGCGGAGCGCTCGACGTCCCGGGCCGCCGGCGCCGCTTCATGGGCCGGCAGGCGGAGATCGAAGACCGTCCATCCGTCGTCACGGCGATAGGTGAGGTCTCCGCCCATCGCTCGTGCCAGGTTGCGGCTGAGCCAGAGACCCAAGCCCACCGAAGCCTGGTTCATCCGCCCGGCCGCTCCGCGACCGAAGGGCTCGAACACCAGGGTCAGATCCGCGGTCTCGATGCCGGCGCCGTTGTCGCGTACCAGGACGTGACCTCCACCGGCCTGATCTGTCTCCACGACCACGTCGATCGTCTCGCCCCCGTACCGACCGGCATTGCTGCACAGGTTCCTGACGATCTGATGCAGTCTGACGGTGTCTGCCAGCACCTCGACCCGCCCGAGGCGTGAACGGCGGCTCGGCTCATCCAGCCCATAGCGCTGCAAGATCTCGGCGACCGCCGCGCCGAGGTCGATGGGGTGGAGATCCAGCTCCAGCGCATCGCGGTCGATCCGCGCCAGCGTGAGGAGGTCGTCGATCGTCTCGGATGCCATGGTCGCTTGTGTCACGATGGTCTCTGCCAACTCTGCGAGCTCGTCGTGGCCCGCTTCGGTCAGGCTGTCGTGCAACACGCTCGCCATTCCCACCACCGGGGTCAGGTCGTTGCGCAGCTCGTGCGCCACGGTCCCGAGAACGTACCCT
>CAYUDA010000282.1:0-2398 GCA_964443425.1 uncultured Acidimicrobiaceae bacterium | reverse complement strand
CCTTCGGCTCGTTCTTCGACCCTCCCTGCACAGCAGGGAGGGTGAGAGAAGGGCAGGGGGGACCAGCGAACGTAGTGAGCTGATACGGATCTGTCCGGAATTGCCGGTTCGAGGGCGCGGGAGGGTGCGCTATAACGTGCGGGGTGGTTGCGCTGTCGCGATATCGCGGTATCATGAGGGCATGACTAAACAGACCACCGTCCGTCTCCCCGAAGACCTCGCTGACGATGCCGAGGCCGTCGCCCGCGTCAACGGCACCAGCGTCAATGCGTTGATCGTCGATGCCCTCAAGGCTGAAATCGGGCGAGTCCGCCAAGACGAGGACTTCACCAGCCGCGCCAAGCGACTCCTCGACCGCGACCGTGAACTGTTGGAGCGCCTCGCCCGGTGACTCGCTACGTCACGCACCACTCGAACCGGCGATGCTGGGTCAGGCCCATCGCAGGGGAGAGCCGGAATGAGACCCACCGGGTCACGCACCGTGCGACGTGCTGCGCCCTGGCGTGGCGCAGCTCAGGGTTGGACGTTGTCGAGCACTTCTGAGACGGCGGCGAGGTCGTCGACGAGCTGCTGGAAGCGTTCGTGGCCGAACGCGTCGACCAGCCGGGTGGCGAAGTCGGCCTGCTGGGGGGCGATCTGCTGCACCGCGGCGAGCCCGTCCGGTGTCGGCGACAGCAGCGGCGATCGCGCGTGAGCGGGGTTTGGTGATGCCTCAAGGAGCCCGTCGTCGATCAGCCGGTTGGCGACCCGCTGGACGGCCTGGCGGGTGATCCCCATCTCGCGGGCGATCCCGGCGGCGTTGAGGGGCCGCCGCAGGACGGCCCCCAACACCTGCCACCATGCCACGGTCAGCCCGGCTGGGCGGGCGAGCTGTTCGCCTGCTGCGAGCATTTGCCCGTTGACCTTGAAGATGCTCAGCGTGAACTCGGCGCCGAGTCGGGGTTCATCCGGCATGGCCGGCCGCCTCCATGAGCCCGAAGAACCCGGCTGCGTCGTGCTGTCCGTAGAGCAGGTACCAGTTGTCGTTGATGGTCCGGTTGTAGAACGCCAGCCGCTCGAAGATCGCCCTGGCGAACTCGACGGGGGCGATGCCGCTGGCGGTGATCAGGTCGCCGTCGGTGACGGCGAGGTCGTAGCGATATCGGTCGTGGCCCTGGTACCCGTCCGACTCGAGGATCTGGGCCGCGTTGGACGTGTGGTCGCGGTCGTTGAGGAGCCCCGCGTTGGCCAATCCGACGGTGGCGCCACAGATGGCGGCCACGGGAACGCCGGCCTCGAGGAATCGGGATGCGGCGTCCACGAACCGAGTGTTGCGTCCCGCCAGCCACGTGTCGGCGCCGGGGAGGATGAGCATGGCGCTGTCGGAGGGGTCGAGCTGTTCGACGGTGATGTCGGGGGTGAGCGTCATGCCGCCCTTGGTCGTGATCGGGTCCATGGTCTCGCCGACGGTGACGATGCGGTACTTCTTCCCGTCGGGCTGCCAGTCGCCTGAGCCGAGATGCGCCAGGGCGTAGCCAGGCTCCCAGTCGGCCCACGTGTCGTAGATGCCAACGTGGATGGTGTCGTTGCTCATCGTGTGCGGTCCCTCGTGTTGAGTGACAGCATGTTGACACAACGACAGCATGTTGTCAACTGACGAATGAAGGCGCCATAGACGCCGAACTCGGAAACGACTGGGCGTTCGGTCGCACGCCTCCCCGCACTTCCTTCCAGTTTGCGTCGGCGGCATCACGCATCCACGGGACGTCGTCAGTCTGGGCGGGCGGCCGTTCGGGATCCGCGGCAACCCCAGCACATGGCCAGGTCCTCTGACGGTCAATGAGGCCTTGGTTCGAGCAACCTCGTCGCCGACAGGCGCTCCAAACCGAACGCTCAGCTCCGACAGGGCTGTTTGGGACGTTGCGAAGATCAGAGTCCGGCGGGGGTTGCAGGACGAAAGCCGAATGACGGCTGAGACTCATCAGCGCAGCTGACATTCCCGCACCGATCAGCAGGTATCGGATGAGAACGTTCATTCCGAGGAGTGTCCCAGAACGGCATTTCGAAGTGCGGGTTCTCGAACGCTCATCGTGGCATTCCTTGGGCTGATGGATGCCTACTGGCTGTTGGCTAGCGGCGGGGTTTAGGCGCAGAATATGGAGTCTGGGTCGACAGGAGTTGGCCATGCCTCCACCTTGTCATCTCTCACCAGATACGCCACGGTCGCAGTCTTTGAGATCCACAGCTCCGCGCCGTCACGTCGGAAACCAGTATCAACGGCATCGGCTGGCAGCACGGCATCGTCGCTGAACGGGATAACGAGGGGTGCGGACAGCACGCCACGAGGATCGCTGATGTAGTACTGATCCATGAAGCTCAGATACGTCACAGACTCCCAGCCGCAGTGCTCAGCCCCCTG
>CAYUDA010000281.1:0-2402 GCA_964443425.1 uncultured Acidimicrobiaceae bacterium | reverse complement strand
GCAGCGAGACCTCACTTCCCCGCCCCCGCAGCACGTCGGCGGCGAGCTGCAGCGAAGCGTGGGCCTGAGCGTCCATCAACACCAGGTCCTCCGGCGCCACCAGCACCGGAAGGGCCGCCAGATGCCCCAGCGTGGTCGTCGTGGGCAGCACGACGTCGGCATCGACGATCCGGCCCATCAGCTCCTCGAGCTCCGAGTACAGGGGGACCGCGGTGTAGGCCGGTGAGGACGAGTAGGACACTCCGTAATGCCCCACCGCCTCGATGGCCGCCTGCTTCAGCCGCTCGTCGGTGTTGAGGCCGAGATAGCAGCAGTGGCCGAAGTTGACGACCGACCTGCCGTGAATCGTGGCCCTGTCGCCGGTGAAGCCCTCGGCGCCCATCCGGATCCGGGAAAACCCGAGCGACTCGGCGTACTCCATCTGCTTGGCGGCGAGGTTCAGCAGCCGCGTGTGTCTGCTCTCGGATCTATCCGTGGTACGCATCGTGGGTCCCTTCTCGTCAGCGTGTCGAACGCATACACGACCCCACGACCCTTCCCATACGGCGCCGTCGCAACGAACCCCATTGGGACGTTTGGCCCTTCGATCTCACCCTACCCGCCGACCGGTGTTCCTGAGGTCTTTCGGACCCGTTTCTCCGGGGTCATCCGCGGATTCCTCGAGCGGGACGAAGGTGACGTCGGTGGAGCCGAGCCCGGTTAGGTCGGCGACCACCTCGGGTTCGACAGGGCCTGAGAATGGGCCGGTGCCCCTCCTCCGGAACACCATCCGATGCTCCCGGTTCCCTCTTGCCGGTCGGAGCCGAGCGTGATATGTTGCAAGGCAAGGTAACGGGTTACGCAAGATAACAGGCGACACACGATAGCGACACCGTATGAACACTCTGCGAAGGTAGGGCAGGCCCGTGGACCACAGCTCCCAACTCCTCAAGGGCGTCCTGGACATGTGCCTGCTGGCGATCATCGCCGAGGAACCGAGCTACGGGTATGAGATGGTTGACAAGCTGCAACACCGCGGACTTCACCTGGTCAGCGAGGGAAGCATCTACCCGCTGCTCAGCCGGCTTCAGAAGAAGGGCTACATCGAGGGCTACTTCATCGAATCGAGCGGGGGGCCACCCCGCAAGTACTACCGCATCGCCACGGCCGGGAAGGCACAGCTCGCGGACTGGTCGACGGAGTGGCATCGACTGTCGACGGGAGTGGAAGAAGTGTTGAACGGAGGTGCACGTGGGTGATCGCATGAGCGTCGACGAGGTCGTCGCCGACTGCGGGCGCTACTGGATCGGAACCAGAGTCCCGCAGGCACGGGTCGAGGAGATGAAGATCGAACTCGAATCCCACCTGCGTGAGGCCCAGCTCGCCGGCAAGAGCCCCGAGACCGTGGTCGGTCCGGACCTCGCCGCCTTCGCCGAATCGTGGGCTGCGGAGCTACGCGCCCCGGCGGCGCCCGAAGACTGGCGGCGCCAGGAACGCAAGGCCCGGGTGCGCCGGGAACGCTGGTCCGCCTACGGTTGGCTGGTGGGACTGGCCGTCGTCGTGCTGATCTTGATCGCCATTGGACCGAAGGAGGAAACCGTGAACGACATCGAGACATGGCGCTGGGTTTGGCTCGGAGCCGCCGTCATCCTCGGCATCGGGGAGATGATCACCGCGGGTCTGTTCATGTTGCCGTTCGCCATCGGGGCGGTGGCCGCCGCAGCACTCGCCTTCTTCAACGTGGCGGTCTGGATCCAGCTCACGGTGTTCCTCGCCACCTCCATCGCCGCTCTGTGGGGCATGCGGCGATTCGCCTGGCGGGACAAGGAGCCCCAATACGCGGTGGGCGCCAAGCGCTACCTCGACGCGATCGGCACCGTCATCGAGGCCGTCGACCGGGTCGAAGGGACCGGCCGGGTCCGTCTCGACACCGAGCAATGGCGCGCCACCACCGATCTCAACGAGGTGATCGCCGTCGGCACCGAGGTCAAGGTCCTCGACGTCCGGGGAGCCCGTCTCGTGGTGGAACCGCGGAGCACGACCGGATGAACATGCAAGAACGCCAACAGAAAGAGGAGGAAGCTCGATGGCTGCCATCGGTGTAGTTGGAGGGCTCGTCGCCGTCGTCGTCGTATACGCGGCGCTCGGGCTCAAGATCGTCAAACAGTACGAGCAGGGGCTCGTGGAACGCTTCGGCAAGTACCGGGAGTCGCTCGACCCGGGGCTGCACCTGATCGTCCCGTTCATCGATCGCATCCGGCGAGTCGACATGCGGGAGATCGTGGTCGACGTCCCGCCGCAGGAGGTCATCACGAAGGACAACGTCGTGGTGACCGTCGATGCCGTCGTGTACTACCAGGCCACCGACCCGGTGAAGCTGGTGTACAACGTGCAGAACTTCGTCCTCGCCGCCACCAAGCTGG
>CAYUDA010000280.1:0-2406 GCA_964443425.1 uncultured Acidimicrobiaceae bacterium | reverse complement strand
TGTCGGGCCTGTGGGTCGCCGTGATGCTGACCTACCTGCTGGGCGACGTGCTGCGGATGTACGCCGGCGACGTCACCCCGGGCGAGATCGACGGCCAACCGGCGACCCAAGTGATGTGGTTCACGGCGGCGGTCATCATGTTGATCCCGATCGTGATGATCGTCCTCTCCCTCACCGTGCCGTACCCGGCGATCCGGTGGACGTGTGTCGTGGCCGCCATCGGGCTGATCGTGTTCAACCTCGTCGGGCTGCCCTACAAGTCCGCGTTCGACAACTTCCTCATCGTCGTCAGCATCGGATTCAAGGGCGTCATCGTCTGGTACGCCTGGACCTGGAACTAGTCCTCCCTCACGCCCCCGGGTTCAGCTCCCCGGCCAGCTCGGCGATGACGTCCTCGACCGGGATGCCGCGCGACGCCGTCCAGTCGAGCGCCGCCGGCTTCGAGCCCCACTGTCCGGTGCGCAGGAACCGCAGCCCGCGGGCGGCGTTGGCGACCTGGTTGCTGCCGCCGTGGTCGTTGGCGGCGTGCCAGCGCACCGACTCGGCGATGGCGGTCACCTGAGCCTCCCGGCTGATCGGCCTCGCAACCGCGGCCAGGTCGAGGCCGCGCAGGGTGCGGGCCGTCTCCCGCCCGATGGCGAGGTCGAGCAGGAACCAATGCCACGACTCGGAGTCCGGGTCGGTGCTCACCTTCTCCTCCCGGGTCGGGCCGCCGTTGAGGTTGAGCGCCCACTGCAGCGGCGGGGTCGGCACCGCCAGCTCCGCCGCGTCGTAGAGCACGAACTCGAGGCCGGCGGCCGGGCAGGGGAGCACCCCGGGATGGATCCGCTCCACCAGCGCCGCGACGCCATCGTCGGTGGGTTCACGCACCGCGGCCTGGATGTCGACGTCGCTGCCGGGCCCGAACCCGCCGTACGCCAGCGACCCCAGCAGCCACACCCCGACCACCCGATCGTCGAATACGGCGTCGACTGCCTCGGCGACCCGTTCCACGTAGCGCTCGACGGCGTCGGTCACCGCCTCATTCCTCCGTGGGCCGTTCCCAGATGCGGCCCCGCTCCCAGGCGTACTCCCACGGCTGGATGTCGGGAGGCTGCAGGCCGAGGCTGGTGAGAATGGCGCAGATCTGCTCCCGATGGACGTTGCCGTGATGCAGCGCCTGGGCCACGATGACACCGGCCCGCACCTCGTAGGCGCCGTCGTCGACCACCAGCACCCGGTCGGCGTCCACCGGCCCGGCCAGGGACGCCTCCCAGCCGCGCTCCGCCTCGGCTGCCCGGCCACCGAGCTCCTCCAGCGTCCCGCCCCGCGGGAGATCGGCGAACGAGGGCGGGTTGCCCGACAGGCGCCGCAGGTAGTTCCCGTCGGAGCGGATGAGGTGATCGAACGTCTCCAAGATGTCGCCGTAGGTGCCGGTGGTGGCGGCGGCGAGCTGGTCGGGCTCGAGGTCGCGGCAGAAGGCGAGGAGCTGTTGTGTCGCCCAGGCATGGTGGCGGAACGCCTCCCGGAGGGCACCGTCCATCGCTCGACTCCCTCTCCTCGACAGCCACGTCAGGGTAGCGACGGGCGCCATCGTGGTTCCCCCAGCCGGGCAATCGATGTGGCAGAGTGATGCGATGGAGTGGTGGACCGAGTTCTTCGACGCCCGCTACCTGCGGCTGTGGGGTCCCTACCTCGAAGGCAGGGACGGTGAGGCCGAGGCGCGCCAGGCCACCGAGCTGGCCGGGGTGGCACCTCCGGGCCGCATCCTCGACGTCCCCTGCGGCTTCGGCCGGGTGTCGGCACCGCTCGCGGCGCTCGGGTTCGACGTCGTCGGCGTCGACCTCTCACCCGACATGGTGGCGGAGGGCCGCCGCCGCTGTCAGGGTCTCGACGTCGAGCTGATCGAAGGCGACATGCGGGACCTGCCGGTGGAGGGGACGTTCGATGCGGTGCTCTGCTTGTTCTCGTCGATCGGCTACTCGGGCAAACCGGACGACGACCTGCGGTTCTTCCGGGCAGCCCGCAGTCACCTCGGCGCCGGATCACCGCTCGTCATCGACACCATGCACCGCGACTTCCTCGCCGCCCACCTGGTGCGGCGCGACTGGATGGACGTGGAGGGGGGACCGATGGTGACCGAGCGGTCGATGGACTGGGTCACCGGGCTCGGCGGCGAGGTGGTGCGCTGGTTCGAGGACGGGGAGTGGCGGGAGCGGCGCTTCGAGCTGTACCACTACACCGCCACCGAGCTCGACCGTCTCCTCCACGACGCCGGGTTCACCCGCACCGAGTTCTTCGGCGGCCTCGACGGGCGCCCCTTCAGCCCCGACACCCGGCTGGTGGTGGTGGCCCGGTAGGGGAGCGGGAGGCCGTCACCCAGTCGCCGTTCGACCTGACGGTGGTGTCGCCGCGGGGCCTGGACCA
>CAYUDA010000279.1:0-2428 GCA_964443425.1 uncultured Acidimicrobiaceae bacterium | reverse complement strand
GGCAGGCCTCGGTGTGGTGCTCGACCACGTCCCGGCCCCAGATCTCGTCGGCGCCGACGCCGCAGTAGTAGCCGCCTTGCGGCGCAGGGAAGCCACCCAGCGGCCAGCCGTGGGGCCGGCCGTCCTTGAAGAAGGTGTACTCCTGCTCGATCCCGAACAGCGGCTTGTGGTCCTTGTAACGCTCGAAGATCTCGGCGCACTTGGCCCTGGTGTTCGACGGATGCGGCGTCATGTCGGTGAGGAGCACCTCGTTCATCACCAGCTTGTCGTCACCGCCGCGGATCGGATCCGGCAGAACCATCACCGGCCGCAAGACACAGTCCGAGTTGCTGCCCGGAGCTTGCTCGGTGCTCGACCCGTCGAAGCCCCAGATGGGAGGAGCTTCGCCATCGGGAACGATCTTGGTCTTGGACCGCAGCTTGGCCGTCGGCTTCTGCCCGTCGATCCAGATGTATTCCGCCCGGTACGGCATAGGTACTCTCTTTCCCTGCGTGGCTGCACGGTTGTGCGAGCCATTCAACGCGAAGCTGCGCTGCCTCCTCGGCACGCGGCGATCACACTCACAGCAGCGCATTACACCGACGTTGCCGGAGTGTGAACGTTGTGTTTCGGACGGTACCGTCAACTGTTCCCATCGAGCAAGGTGACGTACCATGATCCGGCGCAGGAGGTGCACACAGCAATGGGGAAACAAGAGCAGTACGTGCTGAGGTCCGTCGAAGAACGGGGCATCCGGTTCGTGCGGCTGTGGTTCACCGACATCCTTGGCACCCTGAAGTCCTTCGCCATCACCCCGGCGGAGCTGGAAACCGCCTTCGAAGAAGGCATGCGTTTCGACGGGTCGTCCATCGACGGGTTCTCCCGGCTCCAAGAGGCCGACATGCTCGCCAAGCCCGACCCGGCCACGTTTCAGATCCTGCCGTGGCGGCGGGGGGACGCCGGCGTCGCCCGCATGTTCTGCGACATCGTCACCCCAGACGGGGAGCGCTTCGAGGGGGATCCCCGCTGGGTGCTGGAGCGCAACCTGCAGAAGGCTGCCGATCTCGGCTACACCTTCTTCGTGGGGCCCGAGGTCGAGTTCTTCTACTTCAGCGACTCCGGCCCCGACCCGCAGGTCCTCGACAAGGGCGGCTACTTCGACCTCACCCCACTCGACATCGCCCAGGAGTACCGGCGGCGCACCATCGTCGCCCTCGAGCAGCTCGGCATCCCCGTCGAGTCGTCCCACCACGAGGTGTCCCCCAGCCAGCACGAACTCGATCTTCGCTACACCGACGCCCTCTCGATGGCCGACAACCTCGTCACCACCCGCCTCGCGGTCAAGGAGGTGGCGATGGAGCACGACATCTACGCCACCTTCATGCCGAAGCCGCTGGAGCGCCACGACGGCAGCGGCCTCCATCTCCACCTCTCGCTGTTCCGCGGCGACGACAACGCCTTCTACGACGAGAGCGACCCGGGCGGTCTGTCGTCGACCGGACGCAGCTTCATCGCAGGCCTGCTCCGCCACGCCGGGGAGATCACCGCGATCACCAACCAGTGGGTCAACTCCTACAAGCGCCTCGTCGCCGGGTTCGAAGCCCCTATCTACGAGATCTGGGGGCGCAACAACCAGTCGGCACTGGTGCGGGTCCCGATGGCCAAACCGGGCAAGCCTTCCTCGACCCGGATCGAGTACCGCTCCCCCGACCCGGCCTGCAACCCGTACCTGGTGTTCTCGGTGATCCTGGCCGCCGGCCTCGCCGGCATCGAGAACGACTACGAGATCCCCGAACCCACCGCCAACAACGTCTTCGAGATGACCCGCAAAGAGCGCACCGCCGCCGGGATCCGGCGCCTGCCCACCGACCTCTCGGCGGCGGTGGCGGTGATGGAGACGTCCGACCTGGTGCGCGAGGCCCTCGGCGAGCACGTCTTCGAATGGTTCATCCGCAACAAGCGCTCGGAGTGGGAGCGGTACGAGCACCACGTCTCGACCTACGAGCTCCTCGAGTATCTCCCAGTGTTGTGACCATGTACGTGCCCATCCACCCGGCGTCGCCTTCGGCCGCTCTCACCGCGGCCATCATCAAGGCGGGGCACCGGCCGGTTCCGATCGATTCGGTGACGAACCTGACCGACAAGCGACCCCGGGAGGGATGGGGCGTGGCGGTGGTGGAGATCACCGACGACGTCGGCATCGCCCTCGCCACGTCGCGCAAGATCCGCGCCGACCACGCGGTCCCGGTGCTGCTCGTCTTCGACCGCACCCGCACCGAGGACATCCTGGACGAGGCCGGCTTCGACGACTTCCTCCTGACGCCGATCGACCCCGACGAGCTCCAGATCCGGCTCGGACGGCTCGAGACGCCGGTGGACGGCGAGCCGGTCGAAGAGACGTTGCGGTTCCACGACCTGGTGCTCAACACCGCCACCTACCAAGCGACCG
>CAYUDA010000278.1:0-2433 GCA_964443425.1 uncultured Acidimicrobiaceae bacterium | reverse complement strand
GGGCCCGGATCGGTGAGCACGTTGGCGGGAATACCGGCCTCCTCCAGCCGGGTCCACGCCTCCTCGGCGGCGGCACGGCTCGCCAGCTCGGCGATCGGAACCAGCTTGTCGACACGTGCCATGAGAGTCCCAGCTTGAGACGATCGGAATGCCGATGCTACCCGGCGAGCATCGCCTCGCCTGCGGAGATTGCCTCCGGGAGTTCGAGCACGAAGATGCTGCGCCCGTCGTCATAGCGGTAGCTGAGCTCGCCGCCCATGAGGCGGGCGAGCTGGCGGGAGATCGCGAGTCCGAGGCCGAGCGATCCGACGATCTGCGCCCCCCGCTCCCGCCGGTAGTAGGCATCGAAGATGGAATCGCGCAGCTCGAGCGGGACCCCGTCCCCGTCGTCGATGACGGCGACACACGCCGCGCCTCGGTAGCCGACCTCCACCGAGATGTGGTCGCCTCCGTAGCGCACCGCGTTGCTGACGAGGTTTCGCACGATCTGGCGAGCCCGCGCCTGGTCGCCGACGGCGACCCTCTCTTCGCCACTGAGTTCCACACCCGGCGTGCCCGCGTCGGATCGCGCGCAGTCGCCGATCGCCGCCTCGCCCACCGCGTACAGGTCGATCGGCTTCGCCTGCACCGTGATCGAGTTGGTTTCGAGGTGGGCGGCCACCAGCAGGTCTTCAACCAGCATGGCGAGGTCGGCGGCCTGAGCCGCCACCAATCCGATCAGGTCCCGGGCCTCGTCGTCGTCGAATTGGTCCCAGCGGGTGGCGAGTTCCTCCGAGATACCCGCCACCGAGGCCAGCGGAGTGCGAAGCTCGTGGCTGACGTTGGCGATGAACCGATCCTTGTCGGCGAGCAGTCCCTTGAGGTGCCGCTCCGTGGCGCGCAGGTCGGTGAGGTCGAGCAGGGCCACCACCATCCGAGACAGGTCGGGGACTCCGTCGATGGTGGGGACCGCCCAGTTGACACGGCTCTGGAACGGCTCGTCGTCGTAGTTCATGCCGATGAACTCCGCTTCGTAGCTCCCCTCCCGGTTCCAGATGGCGACGAACTGATTCTTGAAGGACTCGATGACCGACTCGGTCAGCTCCTGGTCGCGGAACCCACGCAGCACCTCGTCGGGGCCGCGTGCCCGCAGCAACCGGACGGTCTCCCGATTGACCCGGGTCGTCTTGATCGTCCCGACAACGCGCTTCACATCGTCGGGATGCGCCTCCATGTAGGACCGCAGATCGACCACGCCATGTGCCCGCAACCCTTCCAGCCAGACCCCGACCGCTGAGAAGTCCTCCTCTCGCAGCGCCACCGGCGCCCACGTGAACAGAGTGCGGTGCCGCTGCTCCGCCTCGTGGAGGCGCCGCTCGGCCTCCGACATGTCCTCCCGGCGCCAGAGCCTCACGACCAGGATCCGCTGTCGCTCGTCGTCGATCGAATCGATCACCAAGGTCAGCTGCGTTCCCTCGGGCGTTTGGGCCCAGATGGCCGGCGACGATCTCCCCGTGACGAGCAATTCGTTCAGCACCTCGGCGACCGGCTCGACGGATTCGGCAGCGAAGAGGTCGGTGAGGATGCAGCCGATCGCCGACTCATGGTTCGCCTCGAGAAGATCGAGCGCAGCCGGGTTGGCGTCGATGATCCTGCATTGGTCATCGACGACGAGCAGCCCGAGGGTGGCCCCCAGGAAGACGCGGTGGTGCAAGGTGACCGCATCCGCGCTCATGACCGTGTCGTTATCGTTCACAGGTTCGCCCACTTCGTTTACCAACGAGTCAGCATCGGCAGGCCCGGCGGGCGACTGGAGCGCCAGGTTTCCCCACACTTGCAGGCGAAATTCCCCACATTGCAGGCGAAATCTGCCGATCGCGGGCTAGGCGAGAGCGGCGGCGAGCGCCTCCTCGAAGGCGGTGAGCGTGGTGGCGACGTCCTCTTCGGAATGCGCCGCGCTCACGAACCAGGGTTCGAGCCCGTCGTCGACCGGCATCACCCCACGATGGATCATTCCTTGCACCACCGTCTCGTAGAGGTCGGCGTCGTGCTTCGGAGTGTCGCGGAAGTCGCGGGGCGCCTCTTCTGCGAAGAACAGCCCGAACATCGACGGATGCCCGAGCAGGTGGGCAGGCACTCCGGCTGCGGCGCAGATCCCGGCGATGCCCTCCATCAGCGCCCGCCCGGTGCGTTCGATCCGGGCGTGGGGCTCGCCGGTGGCGAGCAGGTCGAGGGTGGCGGCGGCCGCCGCCACCGCCACGCCGTTGCCCGAGTAGGTGCCGGCTTGGGACACCCCGCCCCGAGCCCAGGCTTCCATGATCTCGCGCCGGCCTCCGATGGCCGCCACCGGGAAGCCGTTTCCCAGCGACTTGGCGAACGTGCCGAGGTCGGGCGTGACACCGAACACCTCCTGCGCCCCGCCGCGGGCGATGCGGAACCCGGTCTTGACCTCGT
>CAYUDA010000277.1:0-2433 GCA_964443425.1 uncultured Acidimicrobiaceae bacterium | reverse complement strand
TCCGCGGTGGTCGTCGCCGACACCGCCACCGCCCTGCGCGACCTCGCGGCGTACCGCCGCGGCGAACTCGACGTCCCGGTGGTCGCGATCACCGGGAGCACCGGCAAGACCACCACCAAGGACCTGCTAGCGGCCGCTCTTCCCGGGAGCACCGCATCGCCGCGCTCTTACAACAACGAGGTCGGGGTCCCCCTCACCGTGCTCGCGGCAGGGCCCGACACTACCTTCCTCATCGTCGAAGCCGGGTCCCGCGGCGCCGGGCACCTCCGCTGGCTGCTGCCCGCCATCCGCCCCGACGTGGCCGTCATCACCAACCTCGGGGTCGTTCACCTCGAGACGTTCGGGACGGTGGAGCGCCTCGCCGACGCCAAATGGGAGCTGGTGGAGGGGCTGGAGCCGGGCGGGGTTGCGGTGCTTCCCCACGGCGAGCCGCGCCTCCGCCGGCAGCACCCCGGCCGTACCATCACCTTCGGGACCGAACCGGAGGCCGACGTCTCGGTGCGCGACATCGTTCCCGGAGACGACGGCCGAGCCCGTTTCCGCCTCGTCGCGCCCTCCGGGGAGCGGGACCTCATCCTCCGCATCCCGGGCAGCCACCAGCCCCTCAACGCCGCCGCCGCCGTCGCCGCCGGCCTGGCGCTCGGTGCCGACCTCGACGTCCTGGTGGCCGGCATCGCCCGGGCCGAGGGCTCCCCGTGGCGCATGGAAATCCACCGTGGTTCCTTCACGGTCGTCAATGATGCGTACAACGCCAATCCCGATTCGGTGGAGGCCGCCTTGCGAACGGTGGCGGCCATGCCCGGGCGGCACGTCGCCGTGCTGGGTGCCATGGCCGAGCTGGGGCCCGTCGAAGAGGAGGAACACGTGCGCATCGGCACGCTGGCAGCCGACCTCGGCTTCGCGGCCGTGGTGACGGTCGGCCGTGATCCCGGCATCGCCCGCGGCGCCGGCGCGGTAGCCCGCCCCGCCGCCGACGAGACGGCCGCCCGCAGGCTCCTCGACACCGTGCTGGAACCGGGGGACGTGGTGCTGGTCAAGGCGTCCCGGGCGATCGGCCTCGAAGGCCTCGCCGCCGCGCTGCGAGAGGAGGCCGGAGCATGATCTCCCTGCTCCTCGGTGCCTCGGCAGCCTTCCTGATCTCGATCCTGCTCACCCCGGCGGCGATCAAGGTGTTGCGCCGGTACGAGATCGGCCAGTTCATCCAAGACGAGCTTGCCGGCCACAGCCACAAGCGAGGCACCCCCACCATGGGCGGGATCGTCATCATCCTCGCGGTGGTGCTCGGGTACGTGCTCGCCCACGTCCGCCTCTTCACCTTCGGGTCCGGGTTCGAGTTCGAGTTCCTGCCCTTCGCCCACGAAGGATGGCTGGCGGTGCTCGCCCTCGTCGGGATGGGGGTCATCGGCTTCCTGGACGACTTCGTCAAATACGCACGCAGCCAGAACCTCGGGCTCTCCAAGCGGTGGAAGTTCCTCGGGCAGCTCGCGGTCGCCGCCCTCTTCGCGTCGTTCGCGGCCGCCATCGGCGTCAGCACCGAACTCTCCCTCACCCGCGGCATCGGCGTCGACCTCGGCCCCTGGCTCTACGCCGGACTGGTGTTGCTCATGCTCACCGCCTTCGCCAACGCGGTGAACTTCACCGACGGCCTCGACGGGCTGGCGGCCGGCTCCGGCGCCCTCGTCTTCGGCGCCTACATGCTCATCGCCTTCTGGCAGTTCCGCAACGACGCCTTCTACGGGGTGGCCGGCGCCCTCGACCTCGGCGTGTTCGCCGCCGCCCTCGTCGGCGCCTGCCTCGGCTTCTTGTGGTGGAACACGGCACCGGCCAAGATCTTCATGGGCGACACCGGGTCGCAGGCCCTCGGCGGATCCCTCGCCGCGCTCGCTCTCCTCACCAACACCCAGCTGCTCGTTGTGCTTCTCGGCGGTCTCTACGTGATGATCATGCTCTCGGTGGTGCTCCAGATCTTCACGTTCCGAATCTGGGGGAGGCGCATCTTCCGGATGGCCCCGCTTCAGCACCATTTCGAACTCAAAGGCTGGCCCGAGACGACCATCATCGTCCGTTTCTGGATCCTGGCCGGCATCATGGTCGCCGCCGGAGTCGGCCTCTTCTACGCCGACTTCCTGCAGGCCACCAACGGCGGGGTGCTGCCATGAGGCTGCTGGTGCTTGGAGCCGCGGTGAGCGGGAAGGCGGCCGCCGCGCTGGGTCGCCGGCTCGGGCACGACGTCACCGTCTACGACCGCGACCCCGAAGCGGTCGGCGCGCTCGACGGGGACGTCGCCACCCGCTCCGGTCGGTGGGACCCGTCGCTCCTCGGCGGCGTCGACCTCGTCGTCACCAGCCCCGGCATCCCGGAATCAGCCTCCCCGATCCGCGACGTGGCGGAAGCGGGCATCCCGCTGTGGAGCGAGATGGAGTTCGCCGCCCG
>CAYUDA010000276.1:0-2447 GCA_964443425.1 uncultured Acidimicrobiaceae bacterium | reverse complement strand
ACCGGCCGCGCCGACATCGCGACCGGGGTCGGCTTCTACGACCACATGCTGGAGGCGCTCGCCCACCACGGCCTCTTCGACCTCACCATCGCCACCACCGGCGACCTCGAGGTCGACGAGCACCACACCGTGGAGGACACCGCTCTCGTCCTTGGCGAGGCCTTCGCCGCCGCCCTCGGCGACCGGAGCGGGATCCGGCGCTACGGAGACGCCACGGTGCCGATGGACGAGTCGCGGGCCACCGTCGTGGTCGACGCCGGAGGCCGCCCCTACACCGTGATCGACATCCCGTTCACCACCGAGCGGATCGGCGCCCTCGGCACCCAGTTGATCCCACACGCCTTGGAGGCGCTGGCTCGTCGCGGCGGCTTCACCCTGCACGTCGCCGCCACCGGACGCAACGACCACCACCTCGCCGAGGCCGTCTTCAAAGCCCTCGCCCGCGCCCTGCGGGATGCCGTCACCTTCGACCCACGGCGGGAAGGCATCCCCTCCACCAAGGGCACGACGTGACCCGGGTGACCGTCGTCGACCACGGCGCCGGCAACCTGGTCTCGATCGCTCAGGGGCTCCGGCGCGCCGGGGCCGAGGTGAACGTGGCGGCCACCCCGGAGGAGATCGACGGCGCCGACGGCCTGGTGCTGCCCGGGGTCGGCACCACCGGGGCGGCCATGGAGCGACTGGAACAGGCCGGGTTCGTGGCGCCGCTGCAGCGCTGGGAGCGTCCCCTGCTCGGCATCTGCGTCGGTCTCCAGCTCTTCTTCGACGTCTCCGAGGAGGACGGCTCGCACGCCCTCGGCCTCATCCCCGGTGCGGTGCGGCGGCTCGAGGGGGCGCCGCTGCTCCCCCACATCGGGTGGAACGACGTCACCCTGCACGACGATCCGCTCTTCGCCGGCATCCCGTCCGGCTCCACCTTCTACTTCGTCCACAGCTTCGCCCCGGTGCCGGAGGACCCGGCGGTCGTCATCGGGGAGAGCGAGTACGGGGCACGCTTCGTCGCGGCGGCCCGTTCCGGGTCCCGGGTCGGCGTGCAGTTCCATCCGGAGCGCTCCGGCGATGCCGGGCTCCGCATCCTCGCCAACTTCGTGGCGACGGCGGGAGGTGTCGCCGATGCTGCGTAAACGAATCATTCCCTGCCTCGACGTCGACGGAGGCCGGGTCGTCAAGGGGGTCCGCTTCGTCGATCTGGTCGACGAGGGGGACCCGGTCGAGCTGGCGGCCCGCTACGTCACCGAAGGCGCCGACGAGATCTGCTTCCTCGACATCACCGCCTCCAGCGACGGGCGCGACACCATGCTCGACGTGGTGCATCGCACCGCCGAGCACGTCTTCGTGCCCCTCACCGTTGGGGGCGGGGTGCGCCGCGTCGACGACATGCGGGCAGTGCTGCGGGCCGGGGCCGACAAGGTCTCGGTCAACACTGCCGCGGTGGAACGGCCCGAGTTGATCGCGGAATGTGCCCGTACCTTCGGGTCGCAGTGCGTGGTGCTTGCGGTCGACGCTCGCCGTCGCGACGGCCGGCCCGAGTGGGAGGTGTACGTCCACGGCGGCCGCACCCCCACCGGCATCGACGCCATCGCCTGGATCGAAGACGGTGTGCGCCGCGGCGCCGGCGAGATCCTGCTCACCTCGATGGATCGGGACGGCACCAAAGACGGCTACGACCTGGCGTTGCTCGACGCCACCCGGGCCGCGGTCGGCGTTCCCATCATCGCCTCCGGCGGAGCCGGCACCATCGAGCACTGCGTCGAGGCGCTGCAGGGAGATCGCTCTGACGCGGTCCTCGCCGCCTCGATCTTCCACCGCCGCGAGATCGCCATCGCCGACCTGAAGCGGGGTCTGGCGGCGGCCGGCATACCGGTACGGGAGGTGCCATGACCGACATCGCCTTCGACGCCCAGGGACTGGTGCCCGGGATCGTGCAGGACGCCACCACCGGCCGGGTCCTCATGCTCGGCTACCTCAACGCCGAGAGTCTGGAACGGACCAGGGCCACCGGGAAGGTCCATTTCTGGAGCCGCTCCCGCCAGGAGCTGTGGATGAAGGGCGAGACGAGCGGCAACCAGCTCGAGGTCGTCGACATCGCGATCGATTGCGACGGGGACGCCCTGCTGATCCGGGCCCGGCCCACCGGGCCCACCTGCCACACGGGCGCCGCCAGCTGCTTCGACACCGCCCTGCTGATGGCCGAAACCGGCGACGCAGACGACGACGGGGCGCCCGGCTTTGCCTTCCTCGACGAGCTGTGGGACGTGATCGCGCAACGGGCTCGCACCCGACCCGAAGGTTCCTACACGGCGCACCTGCTCGCCGGCGGGGTCGACGCCGCCGGGCGCAAGGTGACCGAGGAGGCCACCGAGGTGCTCCTCGCCGCCAAGGACCACGCCAACGGCGGCCGGGCCGAGCTGGTGGCCGAGGAGGCGGCCGACCTGCTGTACCACCTC
>CAYUDA010000275.1:0-2470 GCA_964443425.1 uncultured Acidimicrobiaceae bacterium | reverse complement strand
TGGTGGAGCCGCCCGACATCAACCGCTCCGACTTCGACTGCACCGTGGAGCCGGCGCCGGCCGACCCCAACGACGTCGTCGAGTACGCCGGCATGCGGTGGCGCCGGGGGAGGGGACCGGTGGACGACCCGCTGCGGCCGGCGGTGGCGCTCCGGGTGGGTCTGCGCTACGTGCGCGGCCTGGGCGATGCCGAAATCACCCGAGTCGAGGCCGCCCGCCAGGTCGCCGGGCTTTTCACCTCACCCGAGGACCTGGCCCACCGCACCGGGCTCCCGGTCGGATCGCTCGAAGCGCTGGCCGCCTCAGGAGCGCTGGTGCCGCTCGGGCTGGGGCGGCGCTCCGGCATGTGGGCGGCGGGGGCGCTGGCCCGTCTCGGCCCGCAGCGGCTCGCCCTCGCCGAGGGGGCGGCGGCCCCGTCCCTTCCCGCCATGGGGCCGGTCGAGGAGATGCAGGCCGACCTGTGGTCCACCGGGATCTCCCCTCGCCATCCGGTGTCGTTCCTCCGCTCCCGGCTCGAGGCGGAAGGCTGCCTGACGGTGGCCGCCGCCCTGGCGCTGCGCCGCCACGGGAGACGGGCCCGGGTGGGTGGCGTCATCACCCACCGGCAGCGCCCCAGCACCGCCGCCGGGGTGCGGTTCCTCAACCTGGAGGACGAGACCGGGCTGCTCAACGTGGTGGTGCTGCCGCAGGTGTGGGACGCCCACTACGAGGTGGCCCGCAAGGCGATCGGGGTGGTGATCGACGGGGTGATCGAGCACCAAGACGGGGTCACCAACCTGGTGGCGCACCGTTTCGAGCACTGGCCGGTGACCGGCATCCGCTCCCGCGACTTCCGGTGAGGGGCCGCCGTTCAGCAGTTGGCGGTACCCGCCGCCGGGTCGCGTCCCAACAGCCCGACCAGGCGGTCGAAGGCAGGGGCGTCATCGGGGACCTCGACGGCGGGACCAAACATCCCGTCGGCCCGCAACACGTCCTCGTCGAGCCGCTCCACCACCTCCGCCGCAGCCGCGACCAACTCGGGATCGGGATCGTACGGCTGCTCGGTGGAGGTGGCGATGTCCCAGCCGTGCACCAAGGTCTCGATCAGCATCCACTCGGCGGCGGTCTGCCCCGACATCTGTCCCCACGAGAAGGCATAGACCTCGTCGAGGCGGGCCGGATCGGCCCAGGCACGCTGACCCTCGGCGACGGCGGCCCGATACACCGCATCCGGCGCCGGCGCCCGCAGCTCGATCTCCTCCTCCTCGGGGTCGATGTGACGTTCCGGGATCGAGGCGAACCAGCGCGCCGCGCCGATCACGTGCTTGAGGAGACGCTCCACGTCGAAGCGCCGGCAGGGAGAGGGTCGGGCCCACTGGTCCTCGCCGACGGCGGCGATGACCGTGGCGGTGAGGTCGGACGCCCGCTCCAGGAGAGCGGAGATTTCGGTCGTCATGAGTCTTCGCCTCCTGCAGGTCGTCGATGGGGCCGGCGTCTCACCCCTCCCGCTCCGCCAACTCGCGGAAGGCGTCGGGCACCGTGCCCTCGGAAGACAGTGCCACCGAAGCGTACCCTACCGATCCGCGCCCGAATCGGTCGCGGACGGCATCGACCGACCGGTCGAGCGCCCAGCGGGCCGCTCCCCGCGGGGTGCCGGGACGGCGCTCCTCACCGTCGAGGGCGAGGGGGAGTTCGAGCTGCAGCGCCGGCTCGTAGACGAGGTGCGACACCGAGATCGCCAGCAGCGAGATCTCCCGTTCCGCGGGGTGATCGACCAACGCGGCCGTCACCAGCGACTCCGCCACCTCGGCGACGATGGCGGTGGCCGAGACCGCGGCCGGGAGGGTGACGGAACGGGTGATCCGGCGGAGATCGGCGAAGCGGACGTGGGCGGTGACGGTGCGGCCGGCCCGCTGCTTGGACCGGAGCCGGGCGGCGACCCGGTCGGCGAGGTGGCGCAGCACCCGCCGGATGAGGGCGGGGTCGGCGTCCCGCCGTCCCAGAGCCGACTGGGCGCTCACCGAGGAGGCCCGACCCCCACCGGTGACCTGGCGGGGATCCTGGTTCCAGGCGAGGAGCCCGAGCTTGGCGCCGGCGGCCCTGCCGAGGAAGCGTTCCAAGGCTCGGCCCGGGGTGGTGGCCAGGTCCCCGATGGTGGTGATGCCGCGCTCGGCGAGACGAGCGCGGGTGACCGGGCCGACGCCCCACAGTAGGTCGACGGGGAGCGGGTGGAGGAAGGCGAGCTCGTCGTCGGGTTCGACCACCACCAGGCCGTCCGGCTTGGCGACCTGGGAGGCGATCTTGGCGAGGTGCTTGGTACGGGCCACCCCCACCGAGATGGGGAGCCCGATCTCGTCCCGCACCCGCTGCCGGATGGTGACGGCCATCGTGGCGGGGGACCCGAGGAGATGGACCGATCCCGTCACGTCGAGGAATGCCTCGTCGATCGAGATCCGCTCCACCACCGGGGTGAAGTCGGCGAACACCCCCA
>CAYUDA010000274.1:0-2505 GCA_964443425.1 uncultured Acidimicrobiaceae bacterium | reverse complement strand
ACCTCGACGTTGCGGTCGGCCGGCAGGCAGTGCATGTACCCGACGTCGGGCTTGGCGAGCCCGATGCGGCGCTCGTCGGCGATCCAGTCCTGGTACTTGGCCGCGATCGCCATCGCCTCGGTGGTGTCGGTGGTGGTGAGCAGCGGTCCCCAGCTCTTCGGGTAGACGATGTCGGCGCCCTCGAAGCCGGCGTCGAAGTCTTCCAGGACCTCGAACGAGCCTCCGGCGGCCTTGGCGTTCGCCGCGGCCTGGTCGACGATGTCGGGCATCAGCTTGAACTCGGGGGGACGGGTGAGCCGCACGTTGGCGCCGTAGCGGGTCATGAGCAGCACCAGGCTCTGCGGCAGGCTCATCGGCTTCAGGTAGCTGGCGGCGTAGGCGTACGAGACGTTGATGGTGAGCCCGCGCGGGTCGCCCTTGTGCTCGATGATGGTCAGCAGGTCGGCGAGCGCCTGGAACGGGTGGTATTGGTCGCACTGCATGTTGAGGACCGGGACCCGGCTCGCCTCGGCGACGGCGCGGATGTAGTCGTTGCCGATGCCCCAGTCGACCTGGCGGATGGCGATGCCGTCGTTGTAGCGGCCCAGGATGTCGCCGATCTCCTTCCAGGTGTCACCGTGGCTGATCTGGGTGGTGGTGGAGTCGATGAACTGGGCGTGCCCGCCGAGCTGGGCCATGCCGGCCTCGAAACTGGCCCGGGTGCGGGTGCTGGAGAAGAAGAACAGCATCGCCAGCACCTTGTCGCGCAGCAGGGCGTGCGGCTCACCGAGGGCGCGCCGCCGCTTCAGGTCGAGGGCGACGTCGAGCACGGTGTCGATCTCGCTCTTGGTCCACTCCTGGGTGGTGATCATGTCCCGTCCACGCAGATGGGTCTGCATCTCTTCGCTCCTTGTCGCCGTTCGTCACGCCCCCGCTTTCCGCCGGATGAGGCGGAAGCGGAGCAAATCATCGCGAAAGACCGAGGTGGCGCTGAGCACCGGCTGGTTGTCTCGGTCGAAACCGATCTCCTCGAAGCACAGCGCCGGCGTGCCGGCGTCGAGGCGAAGCATGTCCGCCAGGTGGCCGTCGAGCACCACCGGAATCAACTCCGATACGTAGTAGCCGAGAGGGCGGCCGCAGTGCTTGTCGAGGAACTCATAGATGGGGAGCGTCGCCCCGGCCCCGTCGGGGTCGTGCACCAGGCTCGCCGCCACCCGGTTGCAGGTGTGGATGACGGGTTGGTCGTTCTCCCGGAACAGCTTCTCCATCACCAGCACCCGGTCGCCCTCCTCGATCCCGAGATCGGCGGCGAGGTCGGCGCCTGCCGGCTCGGTACGGGTGGCGAGCACCTCGATCGAAGGGGTGTAGCCGTGGTCGCGCAGCACCTCGTCGTAGGACCAGATCTCCTCGAGGCGGGACTTGATCTGGAGCCCGGGCTGGTTGACGAAGGTGCCGGCGCCCTGGCGGCGGGTGATGATGCCCTCGTGCTCGAGGCGGCTGAAGGCATCCCGGATGGTGGTACGGCTCACCCCCAGTTCGGTCGCCAGCTCCGTCTCGGGCGGGATGCGCCCTTCCTCGAAGTCGCCGGCGACGATACGCTCCTTGAGATGAGCCATCACCTGTTCGGTGAGCGATGGTTTCCGGGTGATCATCGAACCTCGACGGGGTTGGTCGGCACAATCGTCATGTTGTATGATTGTATGACAAATCGTACCGAAGCCCCCGACGGGTGTCCACTCGGGGGCAGGACACCGCTCCGGCGGCGTCCCCGACACCAGGAGGCCCCATGCGCAGCTTTGCGGGACGCGACATCCTCTCGCTGAAGGGATTCGAGCGGAACGAGTTCTTCCACGTCTTCGAGGTCGCCGACGATCTCGAGCCGATCGCCCGGGAGCGCCGCAACACCGACCTCCTGGCGGAGAAGACGCTGGTGACCGCCTTCTACCAGCCCTCGACCCGCACCCGCCTCGCCCATGAGGCCGCCATGCACCGCCTCGGCGGCCACGTCACCGGCTTCTCCGACGCCAAGATGACCCGCGCCGGCGACTTCTACCAGGAGTCGATCAAGGACACCGTGCACATGCTGGAGTACTACGGCGACGTGCTCGTCATGCGCCACTTCCAGCAGGGCGCCCCAGCCGAGGCCGCCCGGTGGGCCTCGATCCCCGTCATCAACGCCGGCGACGGCTGGGGTGAGCACCCGACCCAGGTGCTCACCGACCTCTACACCGTCCAGACGGAGAAGGGCACCATCGACGGCCTCACCTTCGTCTGCATCGGTGACCATCGCATGCGCACCATGCACTCGATCGGCTACGCCCTCTCCCAGTTCGACGCCGAGATGGTCATCCTCGCCCCCGAGGAGATGTCCCCCACCGCCGAGTTCCTCGCCGAACTCGACGAGCTGGGCACGAAGTGGCGCATCGTCGAGCACATCGACGAGGTCATCGCGGAGGCCGACGTCATCTACATGGAGCCGGTGGTGCAGCCCGACTACACCCAGTCGCGCCAGGAGAAGCAGGACGA
>CAYUDA010000273.1:0-2525 GCA_964443425.1 uncultured Acidimicrobiaceae bacterium | reverse complement strand
CGACGTCGTGCTCGGCTCGCGCATGGGCGATGAGCTCGTCGAGCCAGCCGATGTCGGCCTCGGCTGCCCCTACGTTGTGTTTCAGTAGCGCCATCGTGTAGTGATCGACCGGGCCCTCGGTCGGGACCTTCCGTAACGCCTTGCGGGCGTCGGTGAGCCGGGCGACGATCTGGCTGCGGCGCCGCTTCAGGGTGCGGAGCCGGGCCGGTGGTTCGAGATACTCGAAGAACGCCAGGCGCATGTTGAACCTGCGGTCCTCCTCCGTCTCGGTGGTGTCACTGTCGAGGATGCGGGCGAATTCGCCCTCACCTTTGTCGGTGAGCCGGAACGCCTTGCGCCGCCCCGTCTGTCGCAGTGCCTCGATCAGCCCGCGCTTCTCCAGCCGCCGCAAGGCGGGGTAGAGCGATCCGAAGGACACCCGCAGGAACCCGAGCTCTGCCAGCTGGCGCCTGAGCTCGTAGCCATGGTGGGGGTGTTTCCGGAGCAACCCGAGTATTGCCAGATCCAGCATGGTGATGAGTATATCGGTTCGATATAGATATAGCGAACCGATATAGCGGGGTTTCGCGATCTCGTGGGAGGCGGGGCCCTCACTTGCTCTCGGGGACGCCCCCGACCTTGAATGGAGCGATCGAAAGAAGGAGACCGGGTGGAGACCTTGCAGGACGTGCACTCCTGGGTGCGCTGGTTGGTGCTGGTGGCGGTGGTTGCGGCAGTCGTGATCGCCCTGCTCCGCCGCTCCCGCGTCACCACGGCGGGAGAGGGATTCCCGCGGGTGGCGGTGATGGTCATCGACATCCAGGTGCTGCTGGGGATCGCCCTGTGGGTGTTCAACGAGGGATGGAACGAGACGTTCTTCTTCAAGGTGATCCACCCGATCTTCATGCTGGCGGCGGCCGCCGTCGCCCACGTCGGGGTGGTGATGGGGCGGCGCCGTCCGGAGCGTGCCGACCTGGCGACGGTGGTGGGCTTCACCGCGGCCCTCGTCCTCATCGTGGCCGCCATCCCGTGGGACCGCCTCTGAAGCACCGGGTCAGAGGTGGGCGACCGCGTCCTTGGCGAACAGGTTGCGTGACAGCGGGTCGCACCCCGACAACGTGCCTTCGATGACGACGTCGTCGCCGGCGCCCAGGGGTCGTCGCCCGGCGTCGTCGGGGAGACCGGCGACGAGATCGACCTCGGTGTTGCCGTAGAGGTCGTTGTCGACCCGGGCCACCGTCACCGTGGCCCGCACCCCGGGTCCGGCGCCCAGGTCGGAATCGTGACGGAAGGGACGCGCCTCCTTGACCCGCCCCCGCCACCGGATCGGCAACCCGCGGTAGGAACGGTTGAAGGTGGCGAGGGTCTCGAAGCTGAGGTCGTCGCCGCCGAAGAGGTCGACCGCGATCGGGTCCGGGTCCTCGTTCGCCTCGGAGGGCGGCACCGGCGCCGGGCCGGTGGGGGTCTGCAGCGCCCGCTTCCAACCGGCGACCTCCGGATCGGCGGGGAGCAGCTTCTCGAGGGCGGCGAGGCGATCGGCGGCGGCCCGCTCGTCGCCGGCGGCGGCGAGGGCGTCCATCTCCCGCATCCGAGTGTCGACGTCGTCGGGATCGGCAGCGACGACCTCACCGAGCCGCTCGGCAACCGATCGCAGCTCGCCGCGGTTGCGGGCGTCGATCAGCCCGTCGGTTCCGGCGGCGGCGGACGTGCCGGCGAGGACCCGGGCGGTGGCGAGCAGCCGCCGGGTGATGGAGACGAGGGCGTCGCTGCTGCGGATCAGGCCGGAGCGCTCCAGGGAGAGGTGGTCGTCGCGGACGAGAACCTGCGGGTAGGTGGCGAGCAGGCGCAGCAGCGAGTCACGCACCGCCGGGGTGAGCAGGGCGGCGACCCGGGCGGGATCGGACGTCTTGACGATGAAGGCATCGTCGAAGGTGGGATCGCCGAGGGCGACGTCCTGGGCGCCGAAGAGCTTGGTGAGTTTGCGGAGGGCGTGCTCCCTGCTCAGGGAGAGGTCGATGCCCTTCGCCGGGTATTCGACCCGGAAGCGGGTGTAGGTGTGCTGCTGGTTGCCGCTGCCGCGGGTGACGGTGTCGATGTGGACCGGATGGCCGGCAAGGGTCCCGGCGATCGCCCGCCGTCCCAACCCCTTCTTCGGCAGGGTCTGTAGGCCGAGTTGCTCCGCCGCCTCGTTCCAGCGGGTCGTCGTGGTGCGGTTGTAGGAGACCGCCAGCCATACCACGACGGCGACGACGCCCACTCCCACCAGCACGATGATTGCCACGACCATGGACCCGAGTCTATGCCGGAGGGTCGGGGTTCAGGTGGAGCCGCCCAGCTTGCGGTGATCCCAGCTGACGATGCGCCACGGCTCGACGACGACGGCGGTGTTCTTGGCGGCGAAGCGCCCGAAGGCGGCCTCGAGGGCGGCGCCGTCCAACTCGACCGGTTCCGGCCCCACCATCGGGTACTTGGCGGCGAGGCGCCGGTAGATACCGAGCACGACGGCGGGGTCGTCGACGAGGCGGGCGGTTCCCTTGATCATGACG
>CAYUDA010000272.1:0-2525 GCA_964443425.1 uncultured Acidimicrobiaceae bacterium | reverse complement strand
TCCGGTCTCGACCTCAACGCCGGCTGCACCAACGCCAGCGGCGAGCAGGCCCTTGCCTGGGTGCGGTCACGCCACACCCTGGAACTCGTGAACGGGCGGTGGCGGGTCATGCCCGGCGTCAACGACCTCGCCCGCAACGAGCGGCAGCAGGACGTGATCCTCGCCATGATGGACAAGGTGCGGGCGTTCCGGTCCTTGAACGACCTCACCCGCACCGTGCGGAGCCTCACCGACGCCTTCACCCTCGACGACCAGCTCGGCGTCACCGACGCGATCAAGCTCGCCTGGGACCTGCGGAACATCGACCCGTCGACGATCGTGCGTCTCCAAGTACCGGTAGCGGACTACACCACTCCCCAGGGCGCGGCGGTGCTCATCCCCACCGCCTCCTTCGACACCATCATCGCCGAGTACTACGGGATCGCCGCCGAGGGGGCGTCCTGACCCGGTCTGAGCTGGGATTCCGCATAAGATGGCGGCAACGGCGGAGCGTGTGCGGGGGCAGTGGACACCGCCAGCGACGAAGAGGGAACCGTGACCGACTACTACGACCCGGATCGACCGCCTGCCGATGAGCCGTTCGACCCCTACGAGGGTCTGCTCGATCTCTCCGGCGGCGAGCCCATCCCACCCCTGGAGGACCCGCGCCTCCCACCGGCCGGCCCTCCCCGCTCACCGTTGCTCACCGGCTTGATCCTGGGGCTGCTGCTGGTGGTGCTGAGCATCGCCCTCTTCCAGTTCACCCGAGGCGACAACGACGGCACCGCGGCCCCCACCGAGACCACCGCCCCGGGCGACACCGTCGCCGACGGCGAGACCACCGTCGCCGGGAGCGAAACCACCGTGCCCGATGGGGAGACCACCTCATCCACCACGCTCCCCAGCGCCGGGCAGCCCTACGCGGCGTCCGGCGACCCGATCCCGATCGACGACCTGACCCTCCAGGTCGACGGCATCGGCGAGATCAAACTGGGTTCGCCCGCCGCCGACGCCATCGGGCGCCTCATCGCCAGTCTCGGGGAGCCCGACTCCGACAGCGGAAACACCGTGTCCTCGGGCACCTACGGGGCCTGCACGGGGGATGTGGTGCGCATCATCACCTGGGGCCCGCTCGCTGCCGTCGTGCTCGTCGACGACGACGGTACCGAGACCTTCGGCGGCTATCGGGTCGACTGGGACATCCCCGCCACGGTGGGAGGGACCCTCGCCGACTCCCCCGCCAGCGACCTCAAGACCCTCAGCGGCCTTCAGGTGGGGAATTCGGTGCGGGAGCTGGAGAACGTCTACAACGGCTTCAACATCGACTACGTGAACGACCCGCAACTCGGCTGGACCTTCGAGCTGCGAGGCGCCAACAGCGACACCCTGCTGCTGTGGGGCCCGGTGACCGAGGAGGGCGAGGCCGGCATCGTCAAAGGCATCTACTCGCCCGACGCCTGCGACCGTTTCTCCCTGAACGGGTGAGGGCGGTCGGCTAGCATCGCTCCCACCTCGACCAGGAGCACCTCACGCCCATGAGGCAACGCACCTTTTCCGCCGCCTGGGGAGCCGGCATCGGCTCCCTGCTCGCCCTGGGCGCTCTCGCCGCGTTCACCGGCCGCCAGGCGATCGACTCGGTCGGGGCGGTGGTGCTCAACGACGACGCGATGCGGATCCGCCCCCAGTTCGCCATCTCCAGCGGCGGGCTGTTCCTGTTGGTGGCGGGCATGGCCCTGCTCGGCGGCCTCGCCATCGCCGCCTTCACCTACGCTCGCAGCCGTGAACTCGATCCTTCCAGCGAACGGTTCCCGCTGCGCGCGGTACTCCCGGTCGGTGCGATCGCCAGCCTCGTCGCCGGCTACGCGGTGCTGCGAGCCGGCCTGGGCGCGACCGCCGACATCGCCGGCGGCGTCGTCACCATCTCCGCCTTCCGCATGATCGTGGTCACGGTGCTTGCCGGTCTGGTCGCCGGCGGCACCGCGGCCGGTGTCGTCGAACCCCTTGCCCGCAAACAGGTCCTCGGGCTCGGAGGCGAGGCGTGGCCGGCGGACCGCGCCACGTTCGCCCGGGCCATGGCGCGGGCCGTGGGGACGCCGGTGCTGGCCGCCGTCACGATCGTGGCGCTGGCGATCGGACTCTCCGAGCTGCTGCTCACGCTCGGCGACAACGCCGCGGTGGCGGTGTTCGCCGTGGTGGCCGCGCTGGTGCTGGGCGGCATCGCCCTGTTCGCCTATCGCCCCTGGGACCACTCCGGCGACAGCTGACCCCGCGCCGGCGCCGTCCGCTTTCGGTCAGGACGAGCGGACCACCGAGCCATGGCCACTGAATTGCTGCTCTTCTTCCCACCAGCGGAAGAAGTACGCCGCGATGAAGCCCCACAGCAGCAGCCCGCCGCCGATCTTCATGATCAGCCCGCCGGCGACCTGGTCGGACAGCGCCGAGATGCCCCAGAGCCGGGGCATGGTGGTGTAGATGCTGTAGAGCGGGGTCTCGCCCAACGTGAGGAACGAGGCGGGGATCGTCGGCACCAGCGACTGGAGGAACAG
>CAYUDA010000271.1:0-2528 GCA_964443425.1 uncultured Acidimicrobiaceae bacterium | reverse complement strand
CATCACCGGCTTGGCGGTGAGGAGCTGCAACTCGGCGAGGTGGGCCCGCTCCCCGTCGGCGAGCGCCAGGGTCCGGATCGGGGAGCCGGCGGAGAGGTGGGCGCGGGCCTGTTCCAGCGCCGCCAGCACCGGCTGCTCCTGCTTGTCGCCGGCCCGGGCTCGCCGTCCATGACGGTCGATGGCCCGCTCGACGGTCTCCAGGTCGGCGAGTGCCAGTTCCACCTCCACCGTCTCGATGTCGGCGACCGGGTCGACCGTCCCGCCGACATGGGCCACGTCCGGATCGTCGAAGCAGCGGACCACGTGGGCGATGGCGTCGGTTTCCCGGATGTGGGACAGGAAACGGTTGCCGAGACCCTCGCCCTGGGAGGCACCCTCCACCAGCCCGGCGATGTCGATGAACTCGACCACTGCCGGAATCATCTCCGGGACACCGACGATGCCGGCCAGGGTGGCGAGGCGCGGGTCGGGAACCACCGCGATGCCGACGTGCGGGTCGATGGTGCAGAACGGGTAGTTCTCGGCGGGGACCCCGGCGCGGGTCATGGCGTTGAAGAGGGTGGACTTGCCGACGTTGGGGAGCCCGACGATGCCGCAGGCGACCCCCATCGTCAGTCGAAGACGACGGTCTTGTTGCCGTACACCAGGACCCGGCCATCCAGGTGGAGACGCACGGCGCGGGCCAGCACCACCTTCTCCAGGTCACGTCCCTTCCCGACCAGGTCGGGCACGGCGTCGGAGTGGCTCACCCGCACCACGTCCTGTTCGATGATCGGGCCCCCGTCGAGGTCCGAGGTGACGTAGTGGGCGGTGGCCCCGATGACCTTCACCCCCCGCTCGTAGGCCTGGTGGTAGGGGCGGGCCCCGGCGAAGGCGGGGAGGAAGGAGTGGTGGATGTTGATGATGCGATGGGGGTAGCGGGCGACGAAGTCCCCGCTCAAGATCTGCATGTAACGGGCGAGCACGACGAGATCGATCTGGTGCTGTTCCAGCAGGTCGAGGGCGGCGGCCTCCTGTTCCGGCTTCGTCTCGGCCGTCACCGGGAAGTGGAGGAAGGGGATGCCGAAGTCGGCGGCGACGTCGCCGAGGTCGGGATGGTTCGACACCACCAGCGGGATGTCGGCCGCCAGCTCACCCATCTTCCAACGGGCCAGCACGTCGTAGAGGCAGTGGGCCTGGCGGGACACGAAGATCGCCATGCGCGGGATCTCGTCGGAGAAGCGCACGCTCCAGTTCATGCCGAAGCGGTCGGCGATGGGGCGGAAGGCGTCCTGCAGGTCGTGGCGGGAGACGGCGAACCCGTCCAGCTCCCATTCGACCCGCTGCAGGAAGTAGTGCTCCTCGAGGTCGGTGTGCTGGTCGGCGTGGATGATGTTGCCGTCGTTCTCGAACACGAAGTTGGACACCGCCGCCACCAGCCCCTTCTGGTCGGGGCACGACAGCAGCAGCGTGGCGGTGACCGGTGCGGCATCCATCGGGTTGAGGTTAGAGCACCCGGCGGTGGCGCCGGTCCCCGCCGAGGCGCCGCCGTCTCCGGCGGCGGGGCGGGTAGGGTCGCGGGATGCCACCATGGTTGGCCGGACCGTGACGGTCCCCCTCGCCGAACTCATCGAATCGAGCGACCTCAACGGCCTGCTCCGCCACGTCGAAGGCCTCGTCTCGGGCCGGGACTGGCCGGGCATGGTGGACATGCGGGACCGCTGCCTGGAGGCGGTGGAGCGGGGCAAGCAGCTATGGGGCGTCGCCCAGTTCGTCGAGTACCGGCTCGCCCTCGACGCGGACGCTGCCTTCGCGGGGCAGGTGGTGCGGGAGGGGGCAGGACGGTTCACCCTGGGACCGCTGTGGGAGGTGGCGGCCTCGACCCACACCTGGGAGCAGCTGGCGCCCCACGTTCCCGATGCCCGGCTCCGCACCCTGGTGGCCGCCGAGCGCGTTATCCGGGGCGACGAGGTACCGGCGGGGGAGACGGACCCGACCGTGCTCGACCTCCCGTTGCAGCTCCAGCCGTGGGAGCCGTCCTATCGGGTGGCGGCCTACCGGGGGGACAAGGCGGACTTCCCCGACGAGCTGCCACCCGAGCTCGCCTGGGTCGAGTTGCCGGAGCGCCTCCCGCCCCTGGAGGGGGCCGAAGGGGTCGATGTCCTGCTCGGGCTGGTGCAGCCGTGGGTGGAGCAATCCAACGGCCGGGCCGAAGCGGTGGGGGTGGAAGGAAGCGCCGCCCACGCCATCCGGGCCCTGGGGCCGCACCGGGCCCGCCTCGGGGAGGTGCCGTTCCCCCGGGCGCTGTCGGCGATGGCCTGGACCGCCGCGTCAGGGGGAGCGTACGGGCGGCGCCGCGGCACCCCGGTGGGACGTTCGCTTGCCTGGTGGGCGCTGGCGGCCCTGCTCGGCCTCGACGACGGCGACCCCACCCCCGATGAGCTGGGGGAGGAGGGGGCCGGACTCGGCTGGTACTTGTGGGATCCGGGTGACCGCATCGGCGGGTGGGGCTTTCACCTCGCGGTGGAGGACCCGGTCGACGGCCTCGC
>CAYUDA010000270.1:0-2532 GCA_964443425.1 uncultured Acidimicrobiaceae bacterium | reverse complement strand
GCTGGCCGCGGCGAGCCCGCCCCAGGCCGGGTTCCAGTGGGTTGCCGAGGGCGGCCGGGACGCCGCTACCGACGGTGGAGACTTCGCCGTGTCCTTGACGGACCGTTCCGAGCCCGGCGACGCCGCCGTGACCTCGTGGGTGTGGGATCTCGGAGACGGATCCACCGCCCGCGGCAGGGTCGTCGAGCACACGTACAGCTCCCCGGGGGAGTACCAGGTGAGTGTCGCCATCGAGGACGAGGACGGGATGACCGACTCGGTCGAGAGCCGCATCTTCGTTCCCGAACAGGGACGGGAGGAGGGCCAGGTCGAGCCGGGTGGGGCGCTCGACCTCTCCGGCATCGAGGCCTCTGCCGACAAGGTGGCGGATTCCATGGTCGACGGGGTGCGCGCATCTATCGTCGTCGGGCTCTTCGCTCTCGCCGCGATCGTGTTGTCGCTGCTCGGCTGGCGGCTGACCCGGGCAGGTGCGATGCTGCTGCGGCCGGCGGCGAGCACCGCCCGGACCCGACGCCGGTCGGAGAAGCGCCGCGAGCGGGCCGACGAGGAGATTCCCGAGTTCGAGCGGCCGAACGGCAACGGGACGACGCTGTTGCGGGAGCGGCTGGCGCGGGCCGGGGTGTCGGCCGACTGAACGGGCTCGAACCCGGGGCTAGCGTGGCGCCATGGCCCGTTTCGTCGATCTCTCCCACACCATCGAGGACGGGATGGTGACCTACCCCGGCCTCCCCGGTCCCCACATCAGCGACCATTTGAGCCGGGCGGCCTCCCAATCCCACTATGCGGCGGGAACCGAGTTCCACATCGGCCGCATCGACATGGTGGCCAACACCGGCACCTACCTCGACACCCCCTTCCACCGCTACCCGGACGGGTACGACCTCGCCGGCCTCGACCTGGAACGGGTCGCCGACCTCCCCGGCCTCTGCCTGGCGTCCCCGCAGGGTCCGATCTCCCCAGATCTGCTCGACGGCATCGATGTCGCAGGGAAGGCGGTGCTGTTCGCCACCGGCTGGAGCCGGCACTGGGGCACCGACCGCTACGGCGACGCCGGCCACCCCTTCGTGACCGGGGAGTCCGCCAAGGCGCTGGTGGAGGGAGGTGCGGTGCTGGCGGGCATCGACTCGGTCAACATCGACGCCACCTCGACGGGGGAGCGCCCGGCGCACAGCAGGTTGCTGGCGGCGGGGATCCCGATCGTGGAGCATCTCAGCGGGCTCGGCGAGCTGATCGGTGTCCCGTTCCGTTTCTTCGCGGTCCCGGTGAAGGTGCGTGCCTTCGGGACGTTCCCGGTCCGGGCCTTCGCCATCGTCGAGCGCTGACCGAGCCGCAGGGCTCCCGCCCCCTCAGACCATCGGCGTGGTCTTCGCCTTGCGCCCCGAGCCGGCCACGATCATGAGCAGACACCCGGCCACCGCCATCCAGAACCCGTAGCGGATCACGTGGTCGAAGAGGTCGGAGAAGTGGCTGTTGAGCACTCCGAGGAGGTCGGCCAGCTTGACGAGCCAGCCCACCACCAGCAGCAGGTCGACCACCCCGATGAGGCGGATCCAGCGGCCGGAATGGGGCCGCGCCACCAAGATCACCGCCGCCACCGTCAGCACCAGGATGGCGAACCCGACGCTCGCCACCATGGCGAGGTCGGGGTTCGAGAGATAGCGATCCCAGAACAGGGTGACCGGGAAGAGCGCGGCGAACCCGCCGCTGCCGTAGGACCCGACTGACCATGGGAGGAAGACCGCCACCGCCAGGAGCAGTGGCCCGGCGTAACCGATGACGCCCTGCCACCCCGCCCCCGCCGCCGCTGGCGCCGGCCCGGGTAGGGGCGCCGGGACGGCCGCCGCGGGAAGAATCGCCGTGGTCTCCGCCGCGGCGACGGCGGTCGGCGGCGTTGTTTCGACCGGCGAGGTGGCGGGCTCGGATTCGGCCGGGGCCGTGGGCAGGTTCGCCTCCTCGGCCGGGGCCGTCTCGGGCTCGGTGCCGACGTGGTGCCCGCACCAGCCACACACCTTCGCCGTCTCCGGGATCTCTCCTCCGCACCATACGCACGTCGCCATTCGGTCCCTCCTCGTCACCGCCACATGATTCCGCTGCCGTCGGCGCTCTGGATCTGCACTGGGAACCCTTCGTCGTCCACCGTCACCACCGACGACGTGCCGCTGCCCGAGTAGGAGCCGTCGTCGGCCCACCACTCGACGAACAGCTCGTAGCCGTCGCCGGTGAACGTCAACCGTCCCAGCTCGGCGACGTTCCGGGGACGCCACCAAGAGACGTTGGGGTTGGTGGCGTCCTGCCACATGTCGTACACCCATCCGCCGTTGATGTTCGAAGCCCAGGTTCCGTCGAGAGCTCCGGGGCGGTTCACGGTGATCCAACCGGTTCGTGCCGTCGCCATCGTCCCGCCGTCGGGGTTGGCGACGGCGACGTCGGCGAGGTAGCCCCGCGTCCCCGGGAAGAACTGGCTGTAGGGAACGAACAGGGTGAAGTCGTCCCAGCGGGTCCCGGAGTAGGCCGCCACCGTGGTGGCGACCT
>CAYUDA010000269.1:0-2535 GCA_964443425.1 uncultured Acidimicrobiaceae bacterium | reverse complement strand
CCACCGACGAGATGGTGGAGAACTGGAACACGTTGGCGTTGAGGGTCGACACCAGGGCCTGGGCGCCGGCGTCGGTGGCGGCGGACGGCCCGAAGATGCCCTCGTCGAGGTCGACGATGGCGTCACCGGCGTTGAGGCTGACGGTGAGGAAGGAGCCCTCTGAGTCAGGCCCGAAGGGGGACCGGAAGCCCTCGCTCTGCTCCGCGGCGTCGGGGCCCTTCACCATCTCGGTCAGGGTGGAGGTCAGCACCAGCTTGGTCTCCGGCACCGCCCGGTATGCCGCGGCCTGGTCGGTGGCAATCGGACTCAGCCCGCACGGGTAGTAGACCAGCAACAGGGTGCCGCCGTCCGTCGAAGGGCGGGTGTCGGTGCAGGGGGCGTCCTCCAGGATCGTGGTGGAGGTGCTGGAGCTGGAGGTGGGAGCGGCATCGGTGCTGGAGGGGGTGCCGCCCGCCAGGGTGGTCGAGCTGTCCTCGCCCGGGACGGTGAGCGACGGTCCGGCGACGGTGTCGGAGGTTCCCGCCTCGGGGGGTGCCAGCACCTTGAGGAAGGCGGTCACCACCACGAGGGCCAGCACCACCGACACCAGGGCGATAAGGATGCGTTGGATCAATTCCAGCGTGCGCGGCGACACGGCACCCCTTCGATCTTCTCTCGGTGGGGACGGTCCACCCTACCGTGATCTGGAGGCAGGATCGGACTTTGCATTCGGTCTTGGAACGCTGCGATGTCGCCTCCGGGTTCCCGACCCGCGGCTACACCCAGGCCTCTGCTTCGTAGCGGCGCCGCTCCACCCGCCACTCGTCCTCGAGCAGTCCCCACACGGTGTGATCCAGCCACCGGTCCCCGATCTTGACCTCCCCGCGGAGGGTTCCTTCGAGCAGGAAGCCGAGCTTCTCGGCGACCCGTTCCGAGGCCCGGTTCCCGACCGCGATGCGCATCGTGACACGGTGCAGTCGCAGCTCCTCGAAAGCGATTGCCAGCACGTGGGCGGTGGCCTCGGTGCAGATCCCGCGGCTCGTCTCGTCACTCCGCACCCAGTAGCCGATCTCGCCGACCAAGTTCGGTTTCGAGGTGTACCAGACCGAGACGTTGCCGAGGTGGCGGTTCGGGACCTCGGGGCGCCTGATGGCAAAGTCGTAGGCCCTGGCTTCGACCCAGGCTGCCAGCGAGTCGCGCACGAACTGCTGCGAGACGCTCCTGGTGTAGTGGACGTTGGCCCACGGCAGCCAGCGGGCCAGTTCCGGCAGCGACGCCAGCACCGCCTCGTCGACTGCGGCCACATCGCGGCGACGGAACGGCCTCAGCTCGAGCCGGGGGGTGAACCGGGGATGCTGGCTCAGCTGGATGCTCATTGGCGGAGCCTATCGCCTCTACGCGGCACCGTGTCGCGCCGGACGGTGGTGCCCCTATGGTGGGGCACCGGATGCCGGAGATCTGGGACTCGCTCACCAACCTTCCCCCCGTGGCGCACCCCGAGGGCGCCCGTGCCGCGGTGCTGGTGCCGCTCTATGAGGACCGCGCGGGAACGGTGCGGGTGGTGATGACGAAACGTCCTGACGACATGCCGACCCACCCAGGCGACGTGGTGTTTCCCGGCGGGTACATGGCCGACGGGGAGGGTCCGGTGCAGACCGCCCTGCGCGAGGCCACCGAGGAGGTCGGCATCCCGGCGACGGCGGTGGCGGTCATCGGCGGGCTCACCCCGATCACCGCTCGCACCCGGGGAACCCTCATCGTCCCGGTGGTGGCCCGCATCGCCCGTCCCGCCGAGCTGCGGCGGGATCCCCGCGAGGTGGACGCCATCCTCGAGCCTTCGCTCGACGAGCTGCTCGACGAGTCCCGCTGGCGCACCGCCGACTACGAGGGTCACCAGCTCTGGTTCTTCGAGTTCCCGGTGGGGACCTTGTGGGGCGCCACCGCCTTCATGATGCGGGAGCTGCTCGGGATCATCAGGCACGGCGCCGGTCCCTCGCGGTAGCGTCGGCTCCGCGACGTTTGACCGCGACGAGGAAGGACGAACCATGCGGGGCATCCGCACCGTCGGCGTCGCGGTGCTCGGCGACGTCGCGGTCGTGGCGGGCTCCCGCCGTTCCGGGACCCGGACGGACGAGACGACGCCTGAGTTGTGGACCGGCATGCCGGAGGGTTGAGCGACCGGGTTTCAGACCGGCGGGGCCAGCTCGTCGATGAGGTTCCACAGCCGGTCGACGTGGCGCTGCTCGGTGGTGGTCTGGCCCACGGTGGCTCGGATCGCCGCCATGTTCCGCAAGGTGGTGGGGCTCACCGCCACCACCCCCGAGTCGTTCAGGGCGGTGGCCAGCGCCGCGGTGGCGTCGTCGCCGGCGACGTGACGGAAGACGACCAGCCCGAACGGGTGGGGAGCGACGAGGGCGAACCGTTGATCGGCTTCGAGCCGCGCCGCCAGACCCTGCGCCATCTCGATGTGGTGCCGGATGTGGTGCTGGAGCCCCTCGACGCCGTAGTGGCGGAGCACGAACCACAGCTTGAGGGCCCGGAAGCGCCGTCCCAGCG
>CAYUDA010000268.1:0-2561 GCA_964443425.1 uncultured Acidimicrobiaceae bacterium | reverse complement strand
CTGTGGTTCGTCGCCTCGTTCGTGCTCTCGGTGGCGTCGATCTTCGCCATCGGGCTCCTCATCGGGGCCCTTGCTCGTACCGCGACCACCGGGACGGCGGTCGGGATGGGCATCTACTTCCCGATGCTGTTCTTCGGTGGGGTGTGGATCGCCCGCGGGATCATGCCGGACGGGCTGCGCACCGTGAGCGACTTCACCCCGCTCGGGTCGGCGGTCCAGGCGATGCAGGACTCCTGGCTGGGGTCGGCGCCGAGCTTCACCAACCTGGCCGTGATGGCGGTGTACGCGGTGGTGGTCGGGTTCCTGGCGGTACGGCTGTTCCGGTGGGAGTGATGCGAGCCGGACACGCGACGCCCTTGACGAGCTGCGGAACACCCGTACACTCCGGCGCCATCTGTCTCCTCGAGAAACGAAACTGACATGCGTATCAGAACCCCCTTCGTGATCGGGCTCGCGCTCTGCGTCGTGGCCGCCATCCTCATGCTCACCGACGTCGTCAGCACCGAGGTCGGCATCGTCCTTGGAACGCTCGGTGTGCTCACGATCGGAACGGCAGCACGCCCGCGTGCAACGAAGACGCGGGAGAACGAGACGCGCTGACCGGCAGCTGGCGCCGGTTGCCCTGCGCCGGCGAGGGGGCCGCAAGGTTCTCGCAAGGTCACGGCAAGGCTCGCGTCGTAGAACGGCTCCCACGGCGGCGAACACGCCGCCACGGACCGAGGAGGCGCCGTGCCGCAGCACACACCCACCGAGACTGATCACGCGCTCGTCGACCCGGACTGGCTGGAACGCCGCATCGACGATCCGACCGTGCGGATCGTCGAAATCGACGTCAGCCCGGCGCCGCACGCCGAGGGCCACATCCCCGGTGCCGTCTTGTGGAACATCTATCGCGACCTGAGAGACGAGACGTACCAGCTCCGCCCGGTCCCGGCATTCGAGGATCTGATCCGGCGCTCAGGCATCACACCCGAGTCGACGGTTGTGTGCTACGGCTACGCACCCGCACTCGGCTACTGGCTGCTGCGGCTGTTCGGCCACCACGATGTCAGGATCCTCGACACGAGTCGTGCCACCTGGCAGGCGGACGGGCGACCGTGGACGAAGGACCCGACGCAGGTCGAACCGAGTGACTATCGCCCCGCGGCCATGTCTGCGGCGATCCGGGCCGACCGCGTGGCTTTGATGGGATGGAGCGAACGACCCGACGGGATCATCCTCGACGTGCGCAGCGCCTCCGAGTACGCCGGCGAGCGGTTCTGGCCGTCCGGCGGGATCCCGGAGACGGGCCGGGCCGGCCACATCCCGGGCGCAGTGCACCTCCCCGCAGACCGGATCTTCGAGGCGGACGGGTCATTCCGGCCCGTCGACGAACTGCGCGAGATGATGGCCTCCGTCGACCGCGACCACCCGGTGGTGACGTACTGCACGGTGGGGGCCCGAGCGGCGACGGTCTGGTTCGTCCTGTCCGAGTTGCTCGACCATCCCGACGCTCGCGTCTACGACGGTTCCTGGGCGGAGTGGGGCCTGGACCCGACGGTCCCCATCGTCTCGGCGACGTGACCTCGTCACCCGAGAAGGGAGGCGTAGAGCTCCTGGGTCGGCTCACTCGGCGAGATGCCGAGCTCGTCCCGCAACGTGACCCTGAGGCGTTCGTAGGCGCGCAGCGCCTCGGCGACGTTCCCCTCGGCGGCGAGCGCCCTCATCAGGAGCCGATGGCCCGACTCCCGCAAGGGCGCGATTTCGACGAGGGAACGCCCGGCTTCCCGCGCCGCCGCGATCTCCGTGCCACCGAGCCCGAGCGCGGCGGAACCGTAGGCTTCGAGAGCCCGCACGTGCAAGGTATCCAGAGAGCGACGGACGTCGTCGATCCACTCCGCATCCTCTCCGGGGAGGAACCCGCGCCGGGCGGTGAACATCGCGCCTTGCGACGCCGCCCACGCTTTCGCCCAGTCCTGCTTGACCACCGCGGATTCCGCGGTGTGGATGGCGTCCGCGGCGGCTTCGATGTCCACCCAGGCCGCCGGGAGTTCCAACCGGACCGTTCCGCGCCCCTCGACACGAGCCGGACCCAGGACCTTGCGCAGGCGGGAAAGGAGGACGTTGAGGGCGGCATCGGTGTCGTCAGGACCTCCGCTCCCCCACAGTGCCTCGACGATCTCCGACCGTGGGATCATCCGGTGCCGATTGAGCACGAGGTAGGCGAACAACAGCCTCCCCTGCCGTCCGGGGAGTGCTTGTTCCAAGCGGTCACCGTCGATCTCCACGACGAGCGCCCCACAGATCTGGATTCTGGTGGATGGCTGCAAGGTTCCGGCAACCTACCTGTGCCATGCTTCCCCACACAACCGAGACGGGAGGTCGTGGTCATGGAGAGGATCATTCGTTGTGAATGCGGGTTCGTCGCCAGAGCCGACACGGACGAAAAGGTGATCGAGGAGATCCGCGCTCACATGAAGGAGGATCATCCGGAGCTGCTGCAGCAGGTCGCCACCGAGGATCTCCTCTCCTGGATCGAAGTCAAGTAATGACCGGAGAGACCGGCAGGGGCGAGTCGACGA
>CAYUDA010000267.1:0-2572 GCA_964443425.1 uncultured Acidimicrobiaceae bacterium | reverse complement strand
CGGCGGGAGACCGACACGATGGACACCTTCATGTGCTCGTCGTGGTACTGGTTCCGTTACCTGTCGCCCCGCTACGACCAGGCGCCGTTCGATCCCGAGGAGGCTGCCTACTGGCTGCCGGTCGACATCTACACCGGTGGCGCCGAGCACGCCGTGATGCACCTGCTCTATTCCCGCTTCTTCGTAAAGGCGATGCGGGACATGGGGGTGTTCGCCCCCACCGCCGACACGATGAGGAACCACGGCCGGGATCCCGACGATCTGTTCACCGAACCGTTCCTCATGCTGCGCAACCAGGGCCAGATCCTCGGCGAGGAGCACCCCGGGGACCGGGTCGTCGTCGAAGGAGCCCGGGACGGGGGGCACATCGTCGCCACCTCGGTGCGGGTCGACCCGGCGGCCGGAGACGGCGCCGGGCTGGTGGTGGGTGAGCTGATGCGGCGCACCGAGAACGTGTTGCAGGTCGACACCGTCGAGGGACGGATCACGGTCGAGGTCCCGGAGTCGGCGGTGGTGGAGGTTCCCTCCATCGCCGGCGTCAACGACGTCAACCAGCTCCGCCACCACCTCGAGGTGCAGCGCATGTCGAAGTCACGCGGCAACGTGGTGAACCCCGACGAGCTGGTTCAGGAGTATGGGGCGGACACGGTACGCACCTATCTCATGTTCGCCTTCGAGTGGCAGAAGGGCGGCCCGTGGGACAGCCGCGGCATCATCGGTGCCCGCCGCTTCATCGAGGACGTCTGGAAGCTGGGGACGGCCCGGTACGCGGCATCTGCCGTCGATCCCGCCGCCGACGCCGCGCTGCGGCGCCGGGTCCACCAGACGATCCAGAAGGTCGACGCCGACATGGTCGACCTCAAGTGGAACACTGCGGTCGCCGCCCTCATGACGCTGCGCAACGACATGCTCGACGCCGTCCGGGCGGGTGCAGTGGAGCCGGCGTCGTGGGAGGAGGCGGTGACGGTGCTGCTCGCGCTGCTGGCGCCGATCGCCCCCCACGTCACCGAGGAGCTGTGGCGCCGTCTCGGCCACGACGATTCGGTGCACCGGCAAGCCTGGCCCGAGGCCGATGCGGACGTGGCCCGGGAGGACACCGTCACGATGGTGATCCAGGTGAACGGCAAGGTGCGGGACCGGGTCGAGGTGGCCGCCGACGTGTCGGAGGACGCCGCGGTGGAGGCGGCCCTCGGCGCCGAGCGCATCCAGCCGTGGCTGGAGCAGGGCGAGGTCCGCAAGGTGATCGCCCGGCCCCCCAAGCTGGTCAACATCGTCGTCGGCTGACCCTCGGTCCGGTCCGCGCCGACCCAACCCTCACTCTCCGTGTTCGATTCCAACACTTTCTGTGTTCAGATCGGCCCTTTGCTGCCGATGGAAGGGGGTGAGACCGCGGGATCGAATGCTCGGAAGGGGCAGCGCACCCGCATAGCCGTACCACGGGAGCAAAGCGCTGATGACTCCTCTCGCCGCCGCAATGCTGGCGCTGATTCTCTTGGCGCCGCCGGGGCTGGACCTGCCGGATCGCGGAGAACCGCTCACCAGCACCGCCTACGCCGAAGATCTGTTCGACGCCGACTACAGCAACGGCCGGCTCCCTGCCGAGGCGCTCGTCGAGGTGCCGACCAGCCAGAAGCAGTGCCTGGTCGAGCAGGAAGCGGCCGAGGCGTGGGAGGCACTCCTGGTGCACGCTGCTCACGACGGCATCGTCATCGAGGCGGGATGGTGCTACCGGAGCCTGGCCGCCCAGCGCCGCACCTACGTCCGCAACTGTGGATCGCTCAGCGCCCCCAAGAGCAAGTGCGTCGACCCGACGGCACGGCCCGGGCACTCCAACCACGGCTGGGGACGGGCGATCGACATCACCACCTACCGGGGACGCCTCCTCACCTGCCGCAGCTCCGCCTTCCGCTGGATGGAAGAGAACGCCCACCTCTACGGATGGGTCCACCCGGCGTGGGCCGGCTGCGGCCAGCCGCTGGAGGAGGCGTGGCACTGGGAATGGGGCGGCACCACCGAGATGCAGCGGGCCGTCTCCAGCTTCACGACCACCCGCTGAGATCGCCCACGGCGAGGCGTGCCACCGCGACGAGATCGCCGCCTCAGAGGTCTCCGGCGGTGTCGGAGAAGTCGGTCGGGTCCGAGCGGATGAGTAGGTCGTACAACTCGGGATCGATCTCCTGCTTGAGCCGGGCGATCACCCCCTCGGGGGAGACGTCCCAATCCGCCGGAGGGCCCTCCGGGGAGAACAGGAACTCACACGCCGCCAGCAGGGAGGCATCGTCGAATGCCTGGACGATCGCGGTGGCGGGATCGTCGGTGGCGGATGCCGCCTTCCACGCCTCGTCCAGCGCTCCGGCGCATGTCGTGATGGCGGCTGCGACAGCAGGAGGTAGTTGTGATGCCGTGGCGGACGTCGTGGTGCTGGTGGTGGTGGCGGCGACCGTTGTCGTGGTCGTCGTCGCCGGTTCCTCGGCGGCGCCGCCACATCCGGCGAGGCCCGTTCCCAGGCTCACGATCGTGAGCACCACCGTGATGCGTCTGGCCATGTCGTCCCCCCTGGTGTCGGTTCTCC
>CAYUDA010000266.1:0-2575 GCA_964443425.1 uncultured Acidimicrobiaceae bacterium | reverse complement strand
GAAGGCGAAGTCCTTGAACTCGTCGAAGATCTTCTTCATCCCACTCCTCCTCGGCTCGCGGTTCTCGACGCCATTCCCCCATTGGACTCACTCTCGAACCATCGCGTTTCGTCGCGATGCATCCGTTCTCGAACGGGAGGCGAAGGGGTGAGCCGGCGCCGCCTCCCCGGCCTCCTCGCGCTCTCCCTCGTGGCGGCGGCGTGCACCGCGGGTTCGCACGTGGACACCACCGCCACGACCTCCCCCGTCCCGCCCACGACGACGACTCCCACGACCACCACGAGCGGCGCTGCACCCGCGCCGCAAGGAGGAGTCGCCCGGATCCTGCTGGTGGGCGACGTCATGCTGGGCCGGGGCGTGGCGCCGGTCGCCGCCGCCGATCCAGAGGGCATCTTCGCCGACGTCCGCCACGTCATCTCCAGCGCCGACATCGCCGCCGCCAACTTGGAGTCGCCGCTCACCGACCGCCTGCACCTCTCCGGCAACCCCAACGCCCTCGAAGCCGATCCCGCCACGGCGGGGCTCCTGGCGGCGGCCGGATTCGACGTAGCGTCCAACGCCAACAACCACGCGGGGGACGCCGGCGAGGCGGGGGTCCTGGACACCGTCGCCGCGGTGACCGGCGCCGGTATGGAGGTGATCGGGGCCGGCGCCGACGCCGCGTCGGCCTCCGCCCCGGCCGTGATCGCGGTGCACGGCGTCACCGTCGCCTTCCTGGCGTTCGACGCCACCCAGCTCGGGCTGGCCGCCACCGCCACCACCGCCGGGGTGGCGCGTTACTCCGGCGACGAGGCGCGACGGCAGCTGGCGGCAGCCCGCGACCTCGCCGACGTGGTGGTGGTGTCCCTCCACGGCGGCATCGAGTATCTCCCGACTTCCGATCCCGCCATGGGGCGCATCGCCGCCGATCTCACGTCATGGGGCGCCGACGTGGTGTGGGGCCACGGTGCGCACGTCGTCCAGCCGATCTCGGTCATGGCGGGGGAACGGCCCGCGGTGGTCGCCACCAGTCTCGGCAACTTCCTCTTCGACCAGGGACGGGCCGGCACCGACACGGGTGCGGTGTTGGAGGTCCTGGTCGACACCGGCGGGGTGATCGCCTACCGCACCGGGACCGCCGCCCATCCCCAGCAGCGGGTCGGACCGATCACGTGGGACCTCCCGACCGGCGACGCCGCGCTGCTCGACCTGGAGTGGTGGCAGCTCGTCCGGGACATCTCCGTGGCCGTCCCGCCGGCGCCGGCCGAGCTGGTGGAGACCTTCGACGGCGGAGACGTCGTCGCCGCCTCCGCCGGTGACGTGACCGGCGACGGGTATCCCGATCTGGTCGTGTCGTTCCGGCGCCCCTTCCGGCCGACGCCCGTCAACCAGGCCGCACCCGATCGCCAGTGGCAGGATGTCGCCGGTCGCAGCGCCCACCTCGGCGTCTACGCCATTCCCGGCCTCACCCCGGAATGGATCGCCGGCACGCTGTTCCGGCCGATCGCGGCGGTGGCGGCCTGCGACGGGTCCCTGGCGCTCGCCTTCGACGAACTCGACGACCCGGGGGTGGTCGCCACCAGCGCCTGGGTGTGGCGCGGTTTCGGTTTCACGGTTCCGGCCGAGTTGCCTGGGCCCGGCGTCCCCGGGTGCAGTGACATCGACCATGACGGCGCCGCCGATCCCGTCCTCACCCGTGGGTGACGGCGCCGGATGCAGGATCCGGCACGGGCGCGCCAGTTGGTGGCATGATGGGGCGGCGGTCGCGTTCGGCGGCCACGACCCGGGGGTTGCCATGAGATCCGTACGGATAACGTTCCTCGCCCTGCTCCTCCTCGCTTCCGCCTGCACGCACGACGGGGCCGAGGAGACCACGACGTCGGGCGTGGCGTCCACCACGACCAGTGCCGCCGATACGACGTCGACGACGAGCGCCACGACGACCACCATCCCGCCCACCGACACCGGCCTGGCAGGGGCGCCGCGCCAGCTGCCCGCCTTCGCCGCCTTCAAGGCGATCCCGCTGCGCCGCGAGACGTCGCCCTCGCTCGATTTCGCTCTTCCCACCAGCCTGAGCGGCGTCGTCATGCCGTACTGGCTGGAGCTGAGCCCGGCCACCGAGGCCAAGCTGCTCGCCGACGGGGCGGCGGTCGAGCCCGCCGACATCCTCCAGTTCCAGGACGCCTACTCCAGCTTCAGCTACGGCCACGAGGTGTTCTTCGTCACCACCGACGTCGGATACCACTTCATGCACCTCGCCTTCTCCAAGGCGCTGCGCGACCTCGAGCAGTACACCCTGCTTCCCATCCTCGAGGACCTCGTCTCGGGACTGGTAGCCGCGACGCGGAATCAGCGTGACGAGCTGGCCGGCACCGCCCTGGCGGACCAGGCCGATCGGGCCGCCCAGTACACGGAGGCGGCGGCGGGACTCCTCGGTCTCGACGTGGGACCCATCGGCCCGCTCGCCGAGGAGGAGATCGCTCTCGCCCTCGCCGCCACCGAGCTGACTGCATCCCCCACCGTCGGGGTCGGCGAGTGCATCCCGATGGTGTCGGTGGCGAGTTGCACCGACTACTCGCAGTTCAAGCCGCGCGGC
>CAYUDA010000265.1:0-2575 GCA_964443425.1 uncultured Acidimicrobiaceae bacterium | reverse complement strand
CCCTTGCGGGCGCCGTGGGTCGAGATGAAGTACTCGAGCACCGACAGCCCCTCCCGGAAGTTCGCCTTGATCGGCTGCGGAATGATGTCACCCTTCGGGTTGGCGACCAGGCCGCGCATGCCGGCGATCTGACGGAGCTGCATCATGTTCCCACGGGCGCCGGAGCGCACCATCATGTCGATCGGGTTGAACTTCTCGGCCTCCAGGTTGATCTGCATGGCGTCTTTGACGTCGTCGGTCGCCTCGGTCCAGATCTCGATCAGCTCCTGGCGCCGCTCATCGTCGGTGATGACGCCCTTCTGGTAGAGGGACTCGACTTTGGCGGCTCGTTCCTCGAAGGCGTCGAGGATCTCCGCCTTCTGCGGAGGGGTCTTGACGTCCTCCAACCCGATGGTGAGACCGGCCCTGGTGGCGAAGTGGAACCCGAGGTCCTTGATGGCGTCGAGGGTGCGGGCCACGTCGGGCTTGTCGTAGCGGCTGATGATCTCCTCGATCAGCAGCCGCATGTCCGCCTTGTAGATCGGCGAGTTGACGTACGGGAAGGACTCCGGGAACACCTCGTTGAGGATCGCTCGCCCCACCGTGGTCTCGAGCAGGCCTTCGCCGTCGACCGGCTCGTCGGTGATGAGGTCACCCACCGCGTCCTTGAACACGGCGTGCATCTCGGGGTCGCCGGCAAGTGCGCCGACCCGCAGCTTGATCGGGGCGTGCAGCCCGATGTCGCCGAGGTCGTAGGCCATGCGGGCCTCTTCGAGGTCGACGAACACCCGGCCCGCGCCCTTCTCGCCGTCCACCACCTCGGAGAGGTAGAAGACGCCGATGACCATGTCCTGAGACGGGGTCACGATGGGGCGGCCCGACGCCGGGGACAGCACGTTGTTGGTGGACAGCATGAGCACCCGGGCCTCGGCCTGGGCCTCGGCGGACAGCGGAAGGTGCACTGCCATCTGGTCACCGTCGAAGTCGGCGTTGAATGCCTCACACACGAGCGGGTGGATCTGGATCGCCTTGCCCTCCACCAGCATCGGCTCGAAGGCCTGAATGCCGAGACGGTGCAGGGTGGGCGCCCGGTTGAGGAACACCGGGTGCTCCTGGATCACGTCGGAGAGCACGTCCCACACCTGGGGACGGCGCCGCTCCACCATGCGCTTGGCGGCCTTGATGTTCTGGGCAAGGTCGAGGTCGACGAGGCGCTTCATGACGAACGGCTTGAACAGCTCGAGCGCCATGATCTTGGGCAGGCCGCACTGGTGCAGCTTGAGCTGCGGACCGACCACGATCACCGACCGGCCCGAGTAGTCGACCCGCTTGCCGAGCAGGTTCTGGCGGAACCGGCCCTGCTTGCCCTTGAGCATGTCGGAGAGCGACTTGAGGGGACGGTTGCCGGGTCCGGTCACGGCGCGGCCGCGCCGCCCGTTGTCGAAGAGGGCATCGACCGCCTCTTGCAGCATCCGCTTCTCGTTGTTCACGATGATCTCGGGAGCCCCGAGGTCGAGGAGCCGCTTGAGCCGGTTGTTGCGGTTGATCACCCGCCGGTACAGGTCGTTGAGATCCGAGGTGGCGAACCGGCCGCCGTCGAGCTGCACCATGGGGCGCAGGTCGGGCGGGATGACCGGGATCGCCTCGAGGATCATGCCCCTCGGGTCGTTGCGGCCGTCGGCGAACGGAGTAACGACTTTGAGCCGCTTCATGGCGCGCTGGCGCCGCTGCTGCGAGTTGGCCTCGAGGTCGTCCCGCAGCAGGTTGATCTCCTCGGAGAGGTCGAGGCGGGCGATGAGGTCCTTGACGGACTCGGCACCCATGCCCCCGACGTAGTAGTCGCCGTAGCGGTCGACGATCTCGCGCCACAGCTGCTCGGATTCGACGAGCTGCTTCGACTTCATGGTGCGGAAGGTGTCGAAGGCCTCCTGGAGCAGCTCTTCTTCGACCTGGGACCGCTCCTCGCGGTCCTTGACCTCGCGCTCCACCTCGCGGCGGCGGCCGCTGACCTCCTGGGCCTTGGCCCCGGCCTCCTCCATCTGCCCCAGCTCTTCCTCGAGGCGTTCGAGGCGGGCCTCCTTCCACTCCTCGAACTCGGCCTTGATGAGTTCGAGCTCGTGGCGGGTGGCCTCCTCCAGGTCGGGGAGATCGGTCTGGCGCTTCTCGTCGTCGACCCAGGTGATGAGGTAGGCGGCGAAGTAGATGACCTTCTCCAGGTCCTTGGGGGACATGTCGAGCAGGTAGCCGAGGCGGCTCGGCACGCCCTTGAAGAACCAGATGTGGGTGACGGGGGCGGCCAGCTCGATGTGGCCCATCCGCTCCCGGCGGACCTTCGCCCGGGTCACCTCGACCCCGCAGCGCTCGCAGACGATGCCGCGGAACCGAACCCGCTTGTACTTGCCGCAGTAACACTCCCAGTCCCGGGTGGGACCGAAGATGCGCTCGTCGAACAAGCCGTCCTTCTCCGGCTTCAGTGTCCGGTAGTTGATCGTCTCCGGCTTCTTCACCTCGCCAAAGGACCAGGAACGGATCTGATCCGCGCTGGCGAGGCCGATCCTCAGTTCATCGAACAGCTGTGGCACGTTGCGCTCACCTT
>CAYUDA010000264.1:1263-2577 GCA_964443425.1 uncultured Acidimicrobiaceae bacterium | reverse complement strand
GGAAGATCCGCAGCGCCCCCTCCAACCAGCCGACGTACCAGTCGGGCTGGGCCGGAACCGTCACCGCGGCGTTGTCGAACGGCCCGTACAGCCACACCGGGTTGATCTGCATCAACCCGCCGAGGGCCGCCAACCCGCCCGCCACCAGGAAGAAGAGCCCCGCCGACTTGGCGGCGTATGCGGGCCACAGCCTGGTGCCGACCACGTTGGTCTCGGTGTGGCCGGGGCCGGGATACTGGGTGTGCTTCTGGCGCCAGATGATCGACAGGTGCAGCCCGATGAGGGCGGCGAGCGCCACCGGCACCAGCAGGACGTGGAGCGAGAAGAAGCGGGAGATCGTCGCCGAGGTGGGGAATTCACCGCCGAAGATGAGGAACGCCAGGGCCGGGCCCAGCAGCGGCACCGAGAGCACCACCGAGTTGGCGATGCGCAACCCGGTGCCGGAGAGCAGATCGTCCACGATCGAGTAGCCGAGGAACCCGTTGGCGATCGCCAGGACCAGCATGGTGAGCCCGATGATCCAGTTGAGCTCACGCGGCTTGCGGAACGCCCCGGTGAAGAAGATGCGGCCGAGATGGAAGACGATGGCGGCGATGAACACCAGGGCCGCCCAGTGGTGGATCTGGCGCATCACCAGCCCGGCCCGCACCGAGAAGCTGATGTCGAGCACCGAGGCGTAGGCGGACGACATGCTCGCTCCCTGCAGGGGCACGTAGGAGCCGTGGTACACGGTCTCGGCGGCGGACGGCACGAAGAAGAACGTCAGGTAGATGCCGGTGAGGACCAGCACGATGAAGCTGTAGAGGGCGATCTCCCCCAGCAGGAACGACCAGTGGCTGGGGAACGCCTTGCGGAGCTGGTGGGTGAGCATCGAAGCCCCCCCGACCCGGTCATCGACCCAGCGGACGAGTCGGCGGATCATGACGGACGGTTCCAGAATCCGGCCCCGACCGGGGCGCTGAGTTCACCGGCCGCGACGAGGTACCCGTCGGCGTCGAGTTCCAGCGGGAGCTGCGGCAGCGGGCGGGCGGCAGGCCCGAAGACGGGGCGGGCGGCGTCGAGCACGTCGAACCCGGACTGGTGGCACGGGCACAGCAGGATGTTGGTCTCCTCCTGGAAGAGCCCGACCGGGCACCCGGCATGGGTGCAGATCTTCGAGTAGGCGATGTGCCCGTCGGGGGCCCAGCCGGTCCGGTCCGGCGCCAGATGCAGCTTCTCGGGCCGGACCCGAAGCAGGATCGCGATCGAGTCGGCCCGGTTCATGCTCCCCTCCGGCCACACCGTCATGATCCCGCCGTCGGCGAGGGTGTCGAG
>CAYUDA010000264.1:0-1163 GCA_964443425.1 uncultured Acidimicrobiaceae bacterium | reverse complement strand
TCCACCTCGGGCATGTCGCCCAGGATCTGATGCGCCCAGATCACCAACCCGACGCCGAGCGCTCCCAGCGACAAGGCCAGCAGCGCCCCCTCCACCTGTGGCTGGCCGCCGAGCACGTAGGTGACACCGAGGCTCACGGACCCGAGAGCGGTGATGGCGAACGCCACGATGACCTTGGTCTCAGCTCGCATTCGGTTCCCCTTCCTCCCCGCCGTCCAGGATGGCTTCCACGCGGCCCCGACCCTCGATCCACCAGGCGCCGCCGACGAAAGCGACGATCCCGACCAGCCAGGCGACCGCACCCTCCGTGACCGGTCCCCACCGGCCCAGGGACCAGCCACCCGGATTGAGGGGCTGCTGGAGTTCGAGCACGTAGGCGACGACGGCATCGAGCTGATCCGGGGTGATGGTGTCCTCCCCGAAGCGTGGCATCGCCCCCGGGCCGGAGCGGACCGCGGCCGCCACCTCTAGGGCGCTGACGTCGAAGAGGTTCGGGGCGTTGCGCACCGTGATGTCGAGTGTGCCGGAGGCGACCGCGGTGAGGGCGCCACCCACGCCGGCGGCTCCGTGGCAGGCGGCGCAGTTGAGGCGGAACAACTCCCCGCCGGTCGTCATCTGGGCCTGATCGGGGTGGACCTCGGGCAGCGCCGGGCCAGGCGCCAGCTCACCGACGTAGGCGACGACGGCGTCGATGTCTTCCGGGGACAGCTTGGCGGGTCCCCGCTTGATCGGGTCGGTGGGGCGCTGCAGTGGCATCCGTCCCGTCTCCACCCACCAGTAGGCGGAGGCCGCTCCCTCACCCTGGAGGGTGGGGCCCCAGGCGGTGCCGTTGCCGTCCTCGCCGTGGCAGCGGGCACACTCGCCGGTGTAGACCTCCTCGCCGCGACTCTGAGGATCGACGGTCTGCGCCACCGCGGCGACCGCCGGCGCGAGGATGGCGGCGGCGAACCCGGCGGCGGCGATGGCGGCGGCGAGACGGCGGGTCACAACACACCCCGCTCGGCCAGCCGGCCGCTGGTGCGTTCCACCTTCTGAAGCCACCGCAACCCCATCATCACGGACACTACGAGAAACACGAGACCGGTGGGAATCCACATGACCAGGCCGGCGATCTGCTGGTCGAAGACCGGGTCGACCCCGTGGGCGGTGGCCCGGGCGGCGTA
>CAYUDA010000263.1:0-2580 GCA_964443425.1 uncultured Acidimicrobiaceae bacterium | reverse complement strand
TCATCGTCGCCTCCATCGACCCCGCCAGCGGCGACACCGCCCTCATCGCGGTGCCCCGCAACCTGGCACGGGTGCCGTTGCCGGACGGCCTCGACATCTGGTCGTGCGACTGTTTCCCGCCGATCATCAACGAGCTGTGGAAATACGGCGAGGAACATCCCGACCGCTTCCCCGGCAGCGGGCCCCCCGGAGCCGAGGCCCTCAAGATGGCGATCGGGGAGATGCTCGACATCGACATCCACTACTACGCCCTCGTCAACCTCGACGGCTTCATCGCGGTCATCGACGCCCTCGGCGGCGTCGACATCACCGTCACCGAACGCATCTACGACGCCGAGTACCCCGACGAGGACGGCAGCCTCGTCGTGCTCGACATCGCCCCCGGCGAGTACCACATGGACGGGCATCTCGCCCTCGCCTACGCCCGCTCCCGCCACGCCACCGACGACTACGACCGGATGGGACGGCAACGCTGCGTCCTCCAGGCCGTCGCCGGCCAGGCGTCACCCGCCGACCTGATCCGCTCCTTCCCGACCCTGGCACAGGCCATCAAGGACAACGTCTCCACCGACATCCCGCTGGAGCGCCTCCCCGACCTGGTCGACCTGCTCACCGAGATGGACACCGAGAACATGGTGGCGCTGCCCCTGGTCCCTCCCCGCTTCACCGGGGCCCGCACCGCCGACGGCTACAACACCCCCGACCTGCCGGTCATCCGCGACGCGGTGGACGTGGTGACGTCGCTGCCGCCGGCCGAGGCGATCGCCCAACTCGGGCTCGAGCCGCTCGCCGACGCCTGCGCGGTGCCCGCCAAGCCACCGTGGCAGCAGTGAGCGGGCCGGCTCAGGTCAACCCGAGGAGGCGCAGCACCAGATCGGCCTCGATCCGAGGCACGACCGGGTAGCGGGTCACCGCCACCAGGCCCCGATCGACCACCAGCACCGGCACGCCGGCGGCGCTGGCGGCATCCGCCCCGATCTCGGTGTCCTCGATGGCGAGGCAATCCCGCGGGCGGGACCCGATCGCCCGCACCGCGCTCGCGTACAGGTCCGGCGCCGGTTTCCCTCGCGCCACCTCGTCTCCGGCGACGGTGGCGGCGAAGTACCCCGTCAGCTCCAGCACCTCGAGCTTGCGGTCCAGGTTGCGGCGGCTGCTCGACGACGCCACCGCCATCGGCACCCCCACCATCGACAGCTCGCGGAGCGCGGCAATCGCGTCTGGATAGGCGAACAGGTCCGTCAGGTAGCTGCGGTGGCGCAGCTCGTCGACCGCCTCGACCACCTCCCGGTACGGCGGGAGGGTGACCTTGGCCGAGAAGTAGGCGTAGGTGTCGGCACTGTTGGTGCCGGTACACGCCGCGATGTCCTCGTCGGCGAGCGCATAGCCCGAGGAGCCCAGCACCTGCTGCCACGCCGCCCACGACAGCGGCTCGGTGTCGGCGATGACGCCGTCGAAGTCGAAGAGGGCCGCCGTCACGGCCGCAACGCCCGCTCGGTCCGGTCCAGCATCCTCCCCAGCCGCCGAGCCGCCACCACACGCCACGGGGTCGCCAGCCACGCCACCACCTCGGCGCCGTACGCCAACTCGACGCGGGCCGCGGCGCCGCCGGGCTCCACCTCGGCGGTGACCGCCACCTCGAACCTGCGCTCGGTGAAGAGGCGGCGGTCGGGGAGCGCACAGCGGTAGCGATGCCCTGCCTCCCAGTCGAGGATCTCGACCCGACGGGCCCGACGGGACGACACGAGACGGCCCGCCACGAACACCACCTGCCCCACCGACGGCAGCTCGGTGCCCATGTAGCCGACGGTGCGCAACCCGGTCCACTCCCCGACCCGGGACGGGTTCGCCAGCAGCGCCCACACCGCCGAAGGGGCGACACCCTCCAGCAGGCGGCCGTCGCGCACGACGACCCCTTTCACGATCAGCCCCCGGCTTTTCGCCGCAACAGGTCGGAGACGAGCCGGGGATCCGCCTTCCCTCCGGTGGCCCGCATCACCTGGCCGACCAGGAACCCGAGCAGCTTCATGTCGCCGTCCCGCATCCGCTCCAGCGCCTCGCCGTTGTCCGCCAGCACACCATCCACCGCCGCCTCGATGGCGGCGACGTCGCTGATCTGGATCAGATCCTGCGCCTTCGCCACCTCCGAAGGGGCTCCCTCTCCCGCCATGACCCGATCCAACACGTCCTTGGCGGCCGTCGCCGACAGATCGCCGCCCGCCACCATGGCGCTCAACTCGGCGAGGTGCGCCGCGGTGAGGGCGGTGGTGTCGAGTTCGAGGGACTCGCGGCGCAAGAAGGCGACCACGTCGACGGTGAGCCAGTTCCCCACCGTGCGGGCATCCGCCCCGGCGCCGGTCGCCGCGTCGAACAGTGCCCCCAACTCGGGGGCACCGCCCAGCATCGCCGCCGTCTTGGCGTCGACCCCGAGCCCGGCGTAGCGGGTCCGCTGCTGGGCGGGAAGCTCCGGCAGCGACGCCTCCACCCGTTCCCGCCAGGCGTCGTCGACCCGGAGCGGAAGCAGATCGGGCTCCTGGAAGTAGCGGTAGTCCTCCGACTCCTCCTTGGAGCGCATCCCGGAGG
>CAYUDA010000262.1:0-2597 GCA_964443425.1 uncultured Acidimicrobiaceae bacterium | reverse complement strand
CGGCACCCACCAGGGTGTGGATCTCGTCGATGAACAGGATGATGTCGCCGCGGGTGCGGATTTCCTTCAGCACCTTCTTGAGGCGTTCCTCGAAGTCGCCGCGGTAGCGGGACCCGGCGACGAGGGCCCCGAGGTCGAGGGTGTAGAGGTGTTTGTTGGTGAGGGTGTCGGGCACCTCACCGGCGACGATGCGCTGGGCGAGTCCCTCGACGATGGCGGTCTTGCCGACGCCGGGTTCGCCGATCAGCACCGGGTTGTTCTTGGTGCGGCGGGAAAGCACCTGCATCACCCGCTCGATCTCGTTGAGCCGCCCGATCACCGGGTCGAGCTTGTGCTCGCGGGCGAGCTGGGTGAGGTTGCGTCCGAACTGGTCGAGCACGGTGGAGCCGGTCGGCGCACCTTCGCCGCTGCCGCGGGAGGAACTCCCGGCGTGCGACGGGGCCGACGATTCCTCGCCCTGGACACCGGAGAGCAGCTGGATGACCGTCTGGCGGACCTTGTGGAGCTCCGCCCCGAGCTTCTGGAGCACCTGGGCGGCGACACCTTCGCCCTCGCGGATGAGCCCGAGCAGGATGTGCTCGGTGCCGATGTAGTTGTGCCCGAGCTGGAGCGCCTCTCGCAGCGACAGCTCGAGGACCTTCTTGGCGCGGGGGGTGAAGGGGATGTGCCCGCTCGGCGCCTGGGATCCCTGGCCGATGATCTCGACGACCTGGGATCGCACCGACTCGAGGCTGATGCCGAGGCTCTCGAGACCCCGCGCCGCTACGCCCTCACCCTCGTGGATGAGGCCGAGCAGGATGTGCTCGGTGCCGATGTAGTTGTGGTTGAGGAGGCGAGCTTCCTCCTGCGCCAGCACGACAACGCGGCGAGCTCGATCGGTGAACCTCTCAAACACGTTCTTCCTATCCCAAGACCAACGAGCGCACCGTTCCCGGGGCGCCGATTCGGATTATAGCGATGGGCCGGTCCAAGACCCCGGCCCCCTTCCGTCGCCGTCCGTCCCATTACGTCGGCGACACAGCAGCCCGCGTTGAGGCAAACGCATCGATCGGCGCCGATAATCCCGCCGAGGCCTCCGGAGATCCGCCGCATCGGGGGCCGCCCGCCGGCCCCCCGGCCGGGCCGGTCCGTGCGTGGCAACGACCTTGCGGCGAGTACCATCGGATTTCTGATGGAACAGCCCGCTCTCACCGATCTCGTCCCGATTCCACGCGTCTGGGAACGGATGACTCGCGTCGAACAGAGGCTGATCGAGGTCACCACCTCCGACAACCCGTTCCTCACCGAGATCGCTCAGCATCTCCTCACCGCCGGCGGGAAGCGGTACCGGCCGTTGCTGGCCCAGGTGGCAGCCGAGTTGGGCAGCGACGGCGGAACCGCCCCGGTCGAGGCGGGGGTGTCGGTGGAGCTGGTGCATCTCGGTTCGCTCTACCACGACGACGTGATCGACGAGGCGGCGACCCGGCGCGGCGCGGTGTCCGTCAACCACAACTGGTCCAACACGATCGCCATCCTCGCCGGCGACTTCCTGCTGGCGCGGGCTTCGGAGGTGGCCGCCCCGCTGGGGACCGAGGCGGTGGCCCTCATCGCCCGCACCTATGCCCGTCTCTGCGAAGGCCAGATCCTCGAGCTGCAACTCGAAGACGACCTCGACCACGGCCCCGACGACTACTACTCGGTGATCGGCGACAAGACGGCGACGCTGATCCGCACCTCGGCCCACCTCGGGGCGCTCACCGCCGGCGCCTCCCGCGACACCATCGTGGCCATCGGTGAGTGGGCGTGGGAGATGGGGCTGGTGTTCCAGATCGCCGACGACGTGCTCGATCTGGTGGCGGACGACTCGTTCCTCGGCAAGCCGGCAGGCTCCGACATCGGCGAGGGCACCATCACCCTCCCGGTGCTCTATGCCCTCCAGGGCCCCTCGGGTCGGCGCATCCGCGATCTCCTCGGGGCGGGCAAGCCGCATTCCCGCGAGGCGATCGACGAGGTGATCTCGCTCGTCGTCGCCGGCGGGCACGTCGATCGGGTGCTCGACGAGGCGCGCCAGCGCCTCGCGGTGGCCGAGAGCGCCGCCTCGCGGCTTCCGGAGGGGAACCTCACGCCGATCCTGCGGCACCTCGACCGTTACCTGCTGCAACGGGTGGAGACGGCCCGGACGTCCCGCACCACATGAGGCGGATGGCGCGGCCGGCGCTTCTGGCGACGGCGCTGGCGCTTCTCGCAGCCGCCTGCACCGGTTCCGATTCGACGCCGGCGAGCGAGTCCACGACGGCACCGCCCACCTCCGGGGTGGCGACGTCGAGCACCACGGCCCCTTCGACGACGACCACGACCACCGAGGCGGGGGACCGGCCCGAGCCGCCGATCCTCGCCGACCCCTTCGACCTGGCGGAGGAAGCCCTGGTGGACGTGCCCGGCTACGAGCCGGCCACGACGGAGGACACGCCGCCGCCGCTCACCCGGCTCGAGCTTGCCCTCAACGTCTCCTCCATCGCCGAGGCCATCGTGTGGGACCAGGTGATGAACGAGGCGGGAGACCAGGTGTTCGTGGCCTCCGTGTACCCCTACGGGATCGGGCGTGGCGACCCGACCCT
>CAYUDA010000261.1:0-2614 GCA_964443425.1 uncultured Acidimicrobiaceae bacterium | reverse complement strand
TGCGCCAGGTACTGCTCGACTGCCGGGCCACGGTGGGCCAGGTCGGCAACACCGAAGCCGAGCTGATCAAGGTCGGCAAGGCGGGACGGAATCGGTGGAAGGGCAAGCGGCCCCAGACCCGGGGCGTCGCCATGAACCCGGTCGATCACCCGCTGGGCGGCGGCGAGGGCCGCAGCTCCGGCGGCCGCCATCCGGTCAGCCCGTGGGGCAAGCCGGAGGGGCGCACCCGCAAGGCAAACAAGGCAAGTGACAAGCTCATCGTTCGTCGCCGTTCGAAGAAGGGTCGGAGGTAGCCGATGGCACGGAGCCTGAGAAAAGGGCCGTTCGTTGACGACCACCTCGTCCGCAAGATCGAGGCGGCAAACGCGAGGGGCGAGAAGAAGGTGATCCGCACCTGGAGTCGTCGCTCGACGATCATCCCGGAGATGGTGGGCCACACCATCGCGGTCCACGACGGGCGCAAGCACGTTCCGGTCTACGTCAGTGAGTCCATGGTGGGCCACAAACTCGGGGAGTTCGCCCCGACCCGCACCTTCCGCGGGCACGCCGGAGAGCGATCGGCGAGGAAGCGATGAGGACGCACGCCCAGGCCAAGTACATCCGGCAGTCGCCCTACAAGGTGCGGCGGGTGCTCGACCTCGTCCGGGGCCTCCCGGTGGACGAGGCGCGCAGCGTGCTCGACTTCACCAACCGGCGCCCCGCCCACACGATCCGCAAGGTGCTGGACTCGGCGGTCGCCAATGCCGAGCACAACCTGGCGCTCGATGCCGACGAGCTGATCGTCGCCGAGGCCTACGCCGACGAGGGTCCGACGCTGAAGCGGTGGCGGCCGCGGGCGCGTGGTCGCGCCACCCGGATCCGTAAGCGCACCAGCCACATCACCATCGTGGTGGCCGACGAGCACGACGACGAGGAGAACTCCTGATGGGACAGAAGATCCACCCCTACGGGCTCCGCCTCGGGATCGTCACCGACTGGAAGTCGCGCTGGTACAGCGACAAGGACTACGCCGATCAGGTGAACGAGGACAACCAGATCCGCCGCTACCTGCACGGCGAGCTGAAGCGCGGCGCCGTCTCCCGTATCGACATCGAGCGCATCGGTGACAAGAAGGTGCAGATCGACGTCCACACCGCCCGTCCCGGGGTGGTCATCGGTCGCTCCGGCTCCGAGGCCGAGCGTCTCCGCAGCGGCCTGGAGACCCTGACGAACCGCATGGTGAAGTTCAACGTCATCGAGGTCCAGAACCCCGAACTCGACGCCAAGTTGCTGTCGCGCAGCGTCGCCGACCAGCTCGAGGGCCGGGTCTCGTTCCGGCGCGCCATGAAGCGGGCGGTCTCCACCGCCCTCAAGGCCGGGGCCGAAGGGGTCCGGGTCCAGGCGTCGGGCCGACTCGGCGGCGCCGACATGGGGCGGCGTGAGTGGTACCTGGAAGGTCGGGTCCCGCTTCACACCCTGCGGGCCGACATCGACTATGGACAGTCCACCGCCCAGACGACGGTCGGCGCCATCGGCGTCAAGGTGTGGGTGTACAAGGGTGACGTGCTGCCTTCGCTGCAGTCGAGCCGCGAGAAGATCGCCGCCGAGGCCCGTCTCGCCGCGGGTGGTCCCGCCAAGCGGCGCCGGGCGCCTGCCAAGTCGCGGGCCGAACAGGCAGCCGGGAGCGGCGGCGGGCGGCGTCTCATCGAGGCCGGTGGTGGCAAGCGCATCGTCGAGGCCGGTGGCGGCAAGCGCCGCGAAGGTGGGCGGCGTCTCATCGAGGCCGGTGGCGGCAAGCGCATCAGCACCGCCGAGGCCAAGGGTGAGTTCGAGGAAGCCCGGGTCGAAGCCGAGGAAGTCCTCGTCAATCAGGCGCAGGCCGCGGGCGCCGCGGTGACCCCTGAGGTTGCCGTCGAGCCTGAGGTTGCGCCCGAGGCGGGGGCAACCCCCGAGGCGGCGGCCGTTGCGGAACCGGAGACCACCGAAGCTGAGGCCGCTCCCGAGGCCGCTCCCGAGGCCGCTCCCGAGGCCGTTCCCGCTGCCGAGGCCGCTCCTGCTCCCGAGGCCGCCGAGGACGCCGCGCCCGCGCCCGAGCCTGAAGCTGCCGCCGAGGCCGCCGAGGCCGCCGAGGCCGCCCCTGCTCCCGAGGCCGCCGAGGACGCTGCGCCCGAGCAGGCCGATTCGGACGAAGGCGCCACGAGCGACGACGAGGAGGTGAGCTGAATGTTGATGCCGAAGCGCACCAAGTACCGCAAGGTGCAGAAGGGCCGGATGACCGGTAAGGCCAAGGGCGGCAGCAGCGTCAGCTTCGGCGAGTTCGGGCTGCAGGCTCAGGAGCCCGGTTGGGTGACGGCCCGCCAGATCGAGGCCGCCCGTGTCGCCATGACCCGAGCCATCAAGCGCGGCGGCAAGGTCTGGATCAACATCTTCCCCGACCGCCCCGTCACCGAGAAGCCGGCCGAGACCCGCATGGGCTCCGGCAAGGGCAACCCGGAGTACTGGGTGGCGGTGGTCAAGCCCGGCCGCGTCATGTTCGAGATGGCCGGGGTCACCGAGGACCTGGCCCAAGAGGCCATGCGACTCGCCAGCCACAAGCTGCCCATCAAGACCAAGTTCGTGAGGCGGGAGGAGCTGT
>CAYUDA010000260.1:0-2641 GCA_964443425.1 uncultured Acidimicrobiaceae bacterium | reverse complement strand
CGTGACACGGTCACGTCGCCCAGGAAGATGTCGGCGTCTTCGGTGCGTCCCACGACGGTTGCCCCATCCCCCAGCACGTACGTGAGCCCGGCACGCGGTCCCCGTTCGACGACGAGGGCGTAGCGGAACGCCCCCGCCAGCAGGCTGGTGACGGGAACCGGCTCCGCGCCCCGCGGCGCGGGGCGGTAGAAGATGGTGGTGTCGTGGTCCTGATCCGGTGCGGTGTCACCGGGCGACGCCCCGTCGGACCGGTCTGTGCCGGGCATGACACCATGCTAGTCCCGGAGCCTCAACTTCTCGTTGAGGCTTGCGGCATCTACTCGATGAACGTGCGGTAGGCGGCGGCGTCCATCAGCCCGTCGATGCCGACCCCGTTCTCCGGTTCGATGAGCACGAACCAGCCGTCGCCGTAGGGATCCTGGTTGATCACCTCGGGGGTGTCCGCCAGCTTCGGGTTCACCTTGTGGATGGTCCCGGACACCGGCCCGTACACGTCGGACACCGACTTGGTCGACTCCACCTCGGCGAAGGGCTCGCCGGCGGTGACACCGGCCCCGACTTCCGGGAGATCGACGAACACGATGTCCCCGAGGGCGTCCTGGGCGTAGTCGGTGATCCCGACCCGGATCGTCCCGTCGTCTTCGAGGCGGGCCCACTCGTGGTTGTCGGTGTACCGCAGCTCTTGTGGGATCTGCACGTCCCCTCCTGTCGTTCTGGCCGCGAGCTTACCCGGCGGGCGGGGTCGCCTCCGGTTCGTCGCCTGCCCGCAGCAGGCGCCGGGCGTCGCCGACGTACTGCGCTGCGACGAGGTAGTAGAGGATCAGGCCGGGGATCCCGAAGATCCAGCCGAGCCACAGGAACGGGGCGAAGCGTCCTCCCCCGCCGACGAGGAAGCCGCCAAGTGAGGCGTAGATGAGGAGGGTGGCGAGTTTGCCGAGGCGCCGCACCGGGACGTTGCCCTTGACCCGGAACGCCAAGGCGAGGGCGCCGCCGCTGACGAGCACTTCCCTCACGATGACGGCGATGGCGAACCAGGCGGGGAGGTCGCCGGAGATGAGGCCTCCGATGAGGGCGGCGGCGACGGCGAGGCGGTCGGCGAGCGGGTCGAGCACCTTGCCGATCTCGCTCACCTGATTGAGGCGGCGCGCCAGGTAGCCGTCGACCCAGTCGGTCGCTCCGATCACCCCCAGGAGCCAGCCGGCGCCGGCGGGGTTGTCACGGCCGAGCAGCAGCCAGAGGAACACCGGGACCAGGACGAGGCGGATGGTCGAGATCAGGTTCGGGATGGTGAGCATGCGATGCCCGTGTCAGCCCACTCTGACGACCCGGAAGCGGATCCTGGCCAGCTCCTCGTTCTCGAAGCTCACGACGAAGGCGTACCCCTTGGCATCGGCAAACTCGATGTTGTAGAAGGGGCTGACGATGGGCACGATGCTGGAGGACCCGGGCGGCAGGTTGGGCGGGGCGCCCACCCGGAGTCGTCCCTTCGCCTCCACTCCGAGTTCTTGGCCGTCCTCGTCGACGAGGCGAAGCCCGATCTCGAGGTCGCGGTGCCGTTCGTCGGGTTCGATCTCGGCCACGAGGGCCACGGTGAGGCTGCGATGGATGACGGGCAGCACCCGGGCGCTGATGGTGTCGAATCCGCCGCCGAGCACGAAGAGCTTCCCGCCCTGCACCTGGGCCGCATCGGCCAACATGGCTGTTGTCAACCGCACACTTCACTCCCCTGTGCCGTCGGTACCTACACCCTACCTGGCGGTTCCGAGTCCGGCTCGAACCCTAGCTCGCCACAGCGGAGGGACCTGGCGAAAAGCGGCGGTGGTGGTGTCGGGAGCGAATAGTCTGCGGGGATCGTGGACTTCCCCCTCCGCATCATGACGGCGAATCTCTACAACGGCCGGGCTCGGCCGGAGGCGCTGCGCGAGGCGATCGAGGAGGTCGACCCGGACGTGATGGCGGTCCAGGAGCTGTCCGCCAACGCCGCCGACGTGCTCGTCGACATCTTCCCGTTCGGGCAGCTCGATCCCCGTGACGACACTCTGGGAATGGGGTTGGCGCTGCGACGTCCCGGCGTCGTCGAGCGCCTGCCGTTGGGGCCGCGCACCATGCAGCGGGTGCTGCTCGACCCGGCGTACTGGCCCGGCCTGGGCCGCTCGGTGGAGGTGGTGAACGCCCATCTCCGTAATCCGCTGTCCGGGCCGCTGCACAAGGCCCTTGCCGCCCGACGCACCCAGCTCGAGGCGCTCCAGGAACTGCTCACTCCACCGGCGCCGTCCCGGGTCGTGGTCGGCGACTTCAACTCGTCACCGTTGTGGCCTCTGTACCGCCGTCTCCGGTCGCTGGCCACCGATGCCGCCGCCGCGGCGGGCACCACCCGTGCCACCTGGGCGCCGTGGTGGTGGTTCCCCCGGCTGCTCCGCATCGACCACGCCTTCGTGCAGAACCTGGTCCCGACCGCCACCTCGACGATGCGGATCAAGGGCACCGATCACAGCGCCCTCATCGTCGACCTCGACGTCCCGGACGCGTAGGGGTCGTCTGGGCGACGCCCTCGACCCGACGGCACACCCCCCTCGGCTCGTCCACCGGCTCCGCCGGCGCCTCGCCGGTCCCCCCTTTTCACAAGGGGGGACGACAGGTT
>CAYUDA010000259.1:0-2642 GCA_964443425.1 uncultured Acidimicrobiaceae bacterium | reverse complement strand
TCACCCCTGATCCCAGCGGGGACGACAGAAGGGCCCCCCGGTTCCCGAGCGGGACCGCCTCGGCCATCTAGCACTCCGAGACGAGTAGAAAGTGGGAGGTGGGCGAGACGCCTGCGACGTGGTTTCGACCTCACTCACGACGAGAACCACGGAAGCGGCATCGGAAGGAGCGCGCATGGTCTACTGGCATCACATCGGCGGATGGACCTGGGGCATGGTGCTGTTCGGCTGGCTGTTCATGGCGCTGCTGGTGACGCTGGTGGTGTGGCTGGTGTGGTCCACCTCGCGCCGCAGTGCACCGCCGGAACGCCACAGCACCAGCGCCATCGAGATCCTCGATGCCCGCTACGCCCGCGGTGAGATCGACCGCGACGCCTACCTGGAGCGCAGGGCGGACCTGGAGCGCTAGATGCATCCTGCCGGAAGCGAGCACGACACGGCCGAGGGCGGCCCCGGCGAACACGCCGGCCACGACAAGCACGAGGGCCACAGCCCGGAGATGTTCCGGGACCGGCTCTGGGTGAGCGTGGCGCTCACGATCCCGATCCTCTTGTTCTCGACCCAGTTCCAGGACTGGTTCAACTACGCGGCGCCGACCTTCACCGGGAGCGACTGGGTGAGCCCGATCCTGGCGACGGTGCTGTTCGTCTACGCCGGCGGCGTCTTCCTCCGGGGCGGCCGGCGGGAGATCCAGGCCCGCCAACCGGGGATGATGACGCTGATCTCGGTCGCCATCTCCGTCTCCTACTTCTACAGCCTTGCGGTCTCGCTCGGGGTGCAGGGCAAGCCCTTCTACTGGGAGCTGGCCACCCTGCTGGACGTGATGCTGCTGGGGCACTGGATGGAGATGCGCAGCGTGCGATCGGCCTCCAACGCCCTCGAGCATCTGGCGGAAATGGTGCCGTCGGTGGCGCACCGGGTCGCCGGCGACGGGTCGATCGAGGACGTCGACGTCGCCAACCTCGCCGACGGCGACGTGATCCTGATCCGTCCCGGCGAGCAGGTGCCGGCCGACGGGAACATCACCGAGGGCACCTCGAGCATGAACGAGGCGTTCCTCACCGGCGAGTCGCGCCCGGTCGCCAAGGAAGCCGGAGACGAGGTCATCGCCGGCGCCGTCAACGGCGACGGGGCGTTGCGGGTGGAGCTGACCCGCATCGGCGAGGCCACCACCCTCAGTCAGATCATGCGCCTCGTCGAAGAGGCGCAGGCCTCCCGCAGTCGCTTCCAGACCCTCGCCGATCGGGCCGCCTTCTGGCTCACGGTGATCGCGGTCGGATCGGCGGCGGTGACGATGGCGTCCTGGGTGGTGTTCAGCACCGAGAGCACCGGGTTCGCGGTGTCCCGGACCGTGACCGTGCTCGTGATCGCCTGCCCCCACGCCCTCGGGCTCGCCATCCCGTTGGTGAACATGAACGCCACCGGGGTTTCGGCCCGCAACGGCATCCTGGTCCGCAACCGCGAGGCGTTCGAGCGGGGCCGCAACATCGAATTCGTCGCCTTCGACAAGACGGGCACCCTCACCGAAGGCCGGTTTGCCGTCTCGTCGATCGTGACCGACGGCATCGACGAGCACGAGGCCCTCGCCGCCGCCGGTGCCCTGGAACGCGCCTCGGAACATCCGCTGGCGGCCGCCATCGTGGAGGCGGCCGAAGAGGCGGGAGTCGGCACCGGCAGCGCGGAGTCGGTCTCGGCGGTGCCGGGCCGCGGAATCGAAGGCACCGTGCAGGGACGGTCGATGCGAATCGGGCGGCCGGAGTGGGCGGCGGAGCTGGGGGCCGGCACCGGCCCGGAGGTGACCGAGGCGCTGGCCGCGGCCGACGGGCGCGGTGAGAGCGCCATCGTGCTCATGGACGATCAGAAGGTGATGGCGGTGATCTCCCTCGCCGACAAGATCCGCGCCTCCGCCCGTGACACGGTGGAGCGGCTGCGCCGGCTCGGCGTGACGACGGTGATGGTCACCGGCGACGCCGAAGCCGTCGCCGCCACCGTCGCCGGCGAGCTCGGCATCGATCGCTACTACGCCCGCGTCCTTCCCCAGGAGAAGGCCGAGATCGTCGAGCAGCTGCGACAGGAAGGACCGACCGCCTTCGTGGGTGACGGCATCAACGACGCCCCGGCCCTGCTCGCCGCCGACCTCGGCGTCGCCATCGGCGCCGGGACCAACGTCGCCATCGAATCCGCCGATCTGGTGCTGGTCGAGGACGACCCCAACGACGCGGCCGGGGCCCTCACGCTGTCGCGCGCCACCCACCGCAAGATGATCCAGAACCTCGCCTGGGCCACCGGCTACAACACCATTGCGATCCCGCTCGCCGCCGGCGTGGCGATCTCGGCCGGGATCGTGATGTCCCCGGCGGTGGGGGCGCTGCTGATGAGCGTCTCGACCGTCATCGTCGCCGTCAACGCCATGCTGCTGCGCCGGATCGACCTGTCGAGCGACTGAGGCGGGGCGGCTCGTTGGGAGGTCACTGTGCAGTCCCGCGCCTCGGCAGGAACCGCGACCGGTTCAGCCGCCGACGATCAGCGAGACGACGAGCATGAATGCCGTCCCCACCACGGTGAGGACGAGCCGAATCCCGGACGGCTCGCGGTGCGCCTCGGCCAGTAGCTCACCGACGCCGATCATGAGGAAGATGCCG
>CAYUDA010000258.1:0-2702 GCA_964443425.1 uncultured Acidimicrobiaceae bacterium | reverse complement strand
TCGCCGGCGCCATCGCCACCGCCGACGAAGACACCGGTATCGACGTCCTCCTCGGCATCGGTGGCTCTCCGGAAGCGGTGATCGCCGCCTCCGCCCTCAGCTGCGTCGGCGCCGAGATCCAGTGCCGGCTCTGGCCCCGCGACGACAAGGAACGGGCCTACGCCGCCGAGCACGGGCACGATCTCACGCAGGTGCTGACCACCCGCGACCTGGTCGACTGCGACCGGGTGCTCTTCGCCGCCACCGGGGTCACCGGAGGGGAGTTCCTCGACGGCGTCCGCTTCGTACCCGACGGCGCCATCACCCATTCGATCATGATGCGGGCCAAGACCGGGTCGATCCGCCACATGACGACCCGGCACGACTTCACCAAGCTCCGTAAGCTCTCGACCCTCATCTTCGACTGAGCCGGCGCCTCACCGTTTCAGCTTGGGCGAGGATGAGCCCACGCTCTCACAGGATTCTCAGCCGTCGTCCGATACGGTTCGCGCATTCCCACGATTGGAGCCTTGGTGACGGTGACCGTGTCGCATACGCAGCCCGTGGCAGAAACGAGGCGTTGGGCCACCCTGGCGGTGGTCGCCTTCGCCACGGCCATGATCATCCTCGATGCCACCGTGGTGGCGGTGGCCCTCCCCACCATGATCTCCGACCTCGGTCTCTCCATCAACACGGCGGAATGGGTCACCACCATCTACACCGTGGCGTTCGCCTCCCTGCTCATCCCGATGGGACAGGTGGTGGACCGGGTCGGCGGTCGCCGCATGGTCATGACCGGCGTCATCCTCTTCGCCCTCGGGTCGGTCGGGGCGGGTCTCTCCCACGGCGCACTGCTGCTGCTCTCCAGCCGCCTGCTCCAAGGCGTGTCCGGGGCGTTCATCCTCCCCGCATCGCTGGCGACGTTGACGTCCCTGTTCACGGACCGCACCCGCCCCATCGCCTTCGGGGTGTGGGGCGCCGTCATCGGTGGCATGGCGGCGCTCGGCCCGCTGGTGGGGGGATGGCTCACCACCAACGTGAGCTGGCGGGCGGTGTTCTTCGTCAACGTCCCGATCGGGCTCATCATCCTGGCGGCGGCGCTGATCGTGATGACGGCATCCGCCACCGGGAAGCGACCGGGGCGGATCGACGTGGCGGGCGGTTCGCTGGTGGCGCTCGCTCTCGCGACGATCACCTACGCGCTGGTGCAGGGGCAACGATTCGGCTGGATCCACGCCATCAGGAGCTCCAGTTTCGGGCCGTGGACCTGGCCGGCCCACGGGGCCTCGCAGAGCCTGGTCGCCTTCGGTGTCGCGGTGCTGGCGGCGACGGCGTTCGCACTCCGTGAGCGGCGGCGGGCCGCCAGATCCAAGGACACCTACCTCTCCTGGAACCTGTTCGAGCTGCGCGGCTTCCGCTACGGAAACCTCGCCGGGGCGGCCGTCAACTTCGGGGAGCTGGGGCTCATCTTCGTGCTTCCCCTCTACCTCCAGGCGGTGCTCGGCCTCAGTGCCTGGAGCGCCGGGCTCATCCTCATGGGGCTCGCCGTCGGTGCCTTCGTCGGAGGTCCGGCCGCCGCCGGTGTCGCCCGCCACCGTGGGGAGCGTTTCGTCGTCCTCTCCGGGGTCGTGATGCTGATGGTGGCTATCGTCGGCGCCGCAACCGTGATTGGCCCCACCACCTCCAGCGTGCACCTCGTTCCCTGGCTGGCACTGGCCGGGCTCGGCATCGGTTCGGTCCAGGCGCAGCTCTCCAGTGTCATCCTCGACGAGGTCCCGGCATCCCTCTCGGGTCAGGCCTCGGGAACTCAGAGCACTTTTCGCCAGCTCGGTGCCACCTTTGGCGTGGCGCTGGTGGGCGCCATCCTCACCATGTCGCTCGCCTCCGGGGTGCGCACCACGCTCGAAACCGGCACCGCGCTCCCGCAGACCCAGATCGCCCAGGTGACCGAATCCATCGCCCGCAGCGGCGGGACCTCCCTCATCAGCCTTCGGCACGATCCCACCCTCACCACCGCGATCCAGCCGATCGACGCCGCGGCCGCCCACGCGGTGCGAAACGCCATGCTCGTCACCCTTGGCGGGTTCGTCCTCGCCCTCGGCGCCGCGGCGAAGCTGCCCCGCGCCGCGGCCCGATGACGACCGGCCCGCCGCCGGGAGACGCCACCGCCACACCGCGGCGGGGGAACCGGCCGCTGCCGGTCATCGTGGGGTACGGCGTTGTCGTCGGCGTCGCAGGCGGCCTGGCGGCGTGGTTCTTCCGGCTGCTGATCGGGCTGGTCCACAACCTCATGTTCCTCGGCCGCCTCAGCGTCTCATACGACGCCAACGTCCACACCCCGCCCTCCCCGTGGGGCGCCGCGGTGGTGCTGGTGCCGGTGGTGGGCGCCGTCGGCGTCGTTTACGCCGTGACCCATTTCGCTCCCGAGGCCAAAGGGCACGGTGTCCCCGAGGTGATGGACGCCGTCCATTACGATTCGGGGGTGATCCGGCCGATCGTGGCCGTCATCAAGTCCCTCGCCTCCGCACTCTCCATCGGTTCCGGCGGGTCGGTCGGCCGGGAAGGCCCCATCGTGCAGATCGGGTCGGCGGTGGGATCCTCGCTCGGCCAGGTCCGGCACCTCTCCACCCCCGACCTGCAGCTCCTCATCGCGGCCGGCTCCGCCGCCGGGATCGCCGCCACCTTCAACGCTCCGCTCGGGGGCGTGCTCTTCGCCGTCGAGC
>CAYUDA010000257.1:0-2713 GCA_964443425.1 uncultured Acidimicrobiaceae bacterium | reverse complement strand
TTCGCCTCCACCTACGACGGATCACGGGTCGAGCTGACCCCGGAACGGGCCGTCGCCATCCAGGAGACCCTCGGGGCGGACGTCGCCATGGCGCTCGACGTGCTCATCGCACTCCCGGCGGACCGCGCCACGGCCGCCTCGGCCATGGAACGCACGCTGCGGTGGGCGGAGCGGGCTCGCCGTGCCCGCACTCGCGACGACCGCGTGTTGTGGGGCATCGTCCAAGGTGGCGTCGATCTCGAGCTGCGGCGCCGCTCGGCCGCCGAGACCGCCGCCCTCGGCTTTCCCGGGTTCGGGATCGGCGGGCTGTCGGTGGGGGAGTCCCCCCCGGAGCGCAATGCGGCGATCGAGGCGTGCGTCCCGGAACTGCCTGCCTCTCACCCGCGGTACGTGATGGGATTGGGCGACACCGAAGGAGTCCTCGACGCCGTCGGGCGAGGCGTCGACCTGTTCGACTGCGTGCTCCCCACCCGGCTTGCTCGCCACGGCAAGGTGCTGAGCCGCTTCGGCGACTACTCGATCAAACGGGCGGAATGGGTCCGGGACGGCGGCCCCCTCGAACCGGATTGTCCCTGCCCAACCTGCACCCGCTACCAACGTGGGTACCTGCGCCACCTCCACATCACCGGGGAGCAACTCGGCGCCCGCCTCCTCACGCTGCACAACCTGACCTACACCTTCCGGCTTCTCGCCGGGATCCGGGGATCGATTCGGGAGGGGCAGTTCGCCGCGCATCGGGCCCGGGTTCTCACCGACCGCAACCGCGGAACGTGACCATCGACGCGTCCGGTTTCCTGCAGTTCACGCGCGGGGCTAACCTGTGGCGGCTCGCCGCCTCGAGCTTTTCGGGTTTTGTCGCATTGGAGGGCCCCGTGTCATACCTCGTCGCCCAGGCCGGCTTCGTGCTGGCCCAGGACAGCACTTCCGGAACGACTGATGGGAGCAGCCTCCTCGGCCTGCTGCTGCCGCTGGTCATCCTCGGCGGTCTCTTCTACTTCGTGCTGATCCGGCCCCAACGGCGCCGCGTGCGCCAGATGGAAGAGCTGCGGGAAGCAGTCACGGTCGGTGACGAGATACGGACCATTGGCGGCATCTACGCCATCGTCAAGAGCATCGAGGGCACCGACATGGTGGTCGACATCGGCGGCGGAACGTCGATGCGCATCACTCGCCGGGCCGTGGCGGAGCGAATCGGAGGCGACGCCGAGTGAACCGCCGCTCGTTGTGGGTCACGCTGCTGCTCACCCTCGCCATCGCCTGGGGTTCGGTGGCGGGCGTGCTCTCCGCGGGGTGGAAGCCGAAACTGGGCCTCGACCTGCAAGGTGGTTTCTCGCTGGTGCTGACCGCCCCCGAAGGCGCCGACAGCGAGGTGCTGGCCAAGGCGGTCGAGATCATGCGGCAACGCATCGAGAACCTGGGCAGCGTCCAGGAACCGGAGATCTCGATACAGGGCAGCCGCAGTATCCAGGTCCAGCTCCCTGGCGTCCAGGACCGGGAACGTGCACTGCAGGCAGTGGGAACCACCGGCGAGCTCTCGTTCCGTCCGGTGCTCGACATCCAGGTGGCCCTCAGCCCGGCGTTCCTCGACGGCACCCTGCCGCTGCCGGAGAACCTCCAGCCCACCGAGACCACGACCACCACGGCTCCACCCGGGGGCGAGGGATCGACCAGCACCTCGTCGACCACCACCACCACGACCACGACCACGACCACGGTCCCGCCGGTGATTCCCGACAACATCGACCCCGACACCGGGCTCACCATCGTCGACAATCCTGACGAGACCAGCTACCTGCAGGACGACTCCGGCGTGTACTACAAGGTCGGTCCCGCCTTCCTCACCGGCGCCGACGTCACCGGGGCCCGAGCCGGCTACAGCGGGGTGCAGATCGGGAGTAGCAGCGGAGGCTGGACGGTCGATCCCGAGTTCACCTCTGACGGGAACCGGCTCTTCGAAGCCGCCACCGCCCAGCTCTCACAATTCCCGGTGGGGGATCCGCAACGAGCCATGGCCATCGTCGTCGACGGCAAGGTGATCTCGGCGCCGACCATCGCCAGTGACGTCGCGGCCGGGGAAGGGATCTCCGGCGACACGGTCGTGATCACGATGGGATCGAGCGACAACGCCGAGGCCGACGCCCAGGATCTCGCCACCATCCTCCGCTACGGCGCCCTTCCCACCACCTTTGCTCGGGAGCGGGTGGAATCGGTATCGGCCAGCCTCGGCAGCGACTCGCTGCGGGCAGGCCTCTACGCCGGCCTCGGCGGGCTGGCGCTGGTCGCCATCGCCCTCGTGCTCTACTACCGGGCGCTCGGGTTGGCGGCCATCGCCGGTTTGAGCGTGTTCGGATCGTTGCTCATCGTCCTCATCATCCTGCTCGGACGTTTCCAGGGCACCACCCTGACACTGGCCGGAGTCACCGGGATCATCGTCTCGGTCGGGATCACCGCGGACTCCTACATCGTGTTCTTCGAGCGCATCAAAGAGGAGCACCGCAAGGGGCGGCGGCTCCGTCCGGCGGTGGACACCGGATTCAAGAGGGCCTTCCACACCATCCTCACCGCCGACACGGTGACGTTCGCCGGCTCGATCCTGCTGTGGCTGCTGGCGATCGGGCCGGTGAAAGGGTTCGCCATCACCCTCGGCATCGCCACCCTGGTCGATGTCCTGGTTGCCTACTTCTACACCCGGCCCGCCGTCATGTTGCTGGTG
>CAYUDA010000256.1:0-2715 GCA_964443425.1 uncultured Acidimicrobiaceae bacterium | reverse complement strand
GTTGGGTTCCCCGGAGAGACGGACGCCGACTTCGCCGCTACCTTGGCGGTGGTGGAGGAAGCCCGATTCGACTCGGCGTTCACGTTCCAGTTCTCGCCCCGCCCCGGCACCCCGGCGGTCACGATGGACGGCCAGGTGCCCCCGGCGGTGGTGCAGGAGCGGTTCGATCGGCTGGTGGAGCTGCAGAACCGCATCTCGCTGCAGCACAACGAGGAGATGGTGGGGCGGCGCTACGAGGTGCTGGTGGAGGGACCATCCCGCAAGGACCCGGCGACGATGACGGCACGGACTCGGGGCAACAAGCCGGTCCACTACCCGGGGGACGACCCCGCCGGGAGCTACGTCGCGGTCGAGATCGAACGGGCCGCCCCGCATCACCTCATGGGGAGGCGGGTGCGCTGAGGGTCATCGCCGTCGTCGGTCCCACCGCTGCGGGCAAGTCCCAGCTCGCCATCGGCGTCGCGTCCCGCCTCGGTGGCCAGGTCCTCTCGGTCGATTCGATGCAGGTGTACCGCGAGATGGACATCGGCACCGCCAAACCCGACACGGCGACCCGATCCGAGGTGCCCCACCACCTCCTCGACTTGGTGGATCCCGAGGTCGAGTTCACCGTCGCCGAGTTCCAGGAGGTCGGGGTGGTGGTCCGTGACCGGCTCCGGGCGCAACGGATCACCCCGGTGGTGTGTGGCGGCTCCGGGCTCCACTTCCGGGCCCTGGTCGATCCGCTCGACTTCCCGCCCACCAGCCCCGAAGTGCGGGCTGAGCTGGAGCGGCTCAGTCCGGAGGAGCTGCGGGTCGAGCTGGAGACCCTCGATCCGCACGCAGGGGACCATGTGGACCTGGCCAACACGCGCCGCGTGGTGCGAGCGCTCGAGATTCGACGGCTCACCGGCCTGACGCCGAGCGAGCGGGCGTTGTCGGCGGCGGCCGAGGCGGTGCGCCGCTACCTGTCGGCGGTGCCGCTGCTGGTGCTCGGGTTCGATCCCGGGGACGACCTCCGGAAGCGGGTGGCGGCCCGTTTCGACCGCATGCTCGACCGGGGGCTGCTCGGCGAGGTGGAGCGCCTGGCTCCCCGGCTGGGACGCACCGCCCGCCAGGCGGTCGGCTACAAGGAGCTCCTTCCGGTGGTGGAACGAGGCGTCGACCTGGCGGTGGCGCGGGACGCCGCGATCCGGGCGACGCTGGCGCTGGCGAAGCGGCAGCGCACCTACTTCGGCAAGGATCCCCGCGTTCACTGGATTCCGTGGCACCATGATCCGGCGCAGCGCCTGGAGCGGGCGATGGCGGCAGTCGAGGAGGCCGAGCGATGAACTTCGTGAAGATGGAGGGCCTCGGCAACGACTTCATCGTGGTCGAGGGCCCGGCCGTCGTGGCGGAGGCGGACGTCGTCCGCTGGTGTGAACGGCGGCGCGGCATCGGAGCCGACGGCGTGCTCGAGGTGACGCCGCTCGGTGCCGACCGGGTGCGGATGCGGTACTGGAACGCCGACGGGCACAGTGCCGAGATGTGCGGCAACGGGCTGCGCTGTGTCGCCCGGCTCGCCGTGTTGCGAGGCTGGGTGGAGGGCCCGAAGCTCGTCGTGGAGACGGCGGCGGGGGAGCGGCGCGCCGAGGTGAAACCTGACGGCAGGGTCCGTGCCCAGCTCGGGGTGCCGGAGGAGTACCGGGTGTCGTCGCTGCAGGTGGCGGGGGTCGAGGTGCACCCGGTGGGTCTCGGCAACCCCCACGCGGTGCTCTTCGTCGACGACCCGGCCACGGCGCCGGTGGCGACGCTGGGACCCGAGATCGAGACCGACGCCATCTTCCCTGCCGGCACCAACGTGGAGTTTGCCGCGGTGCGCAGCCGGGACCGTATCGAGCTGCGGGTGTGGGAACGGGGGGTGGGGGAGACCCTCGCCTGCGGCACCGGGGCGGCTGCCACCGCCTACCTGGCGAGGCGGCGGGGCCTCACCGAGGACCGGGTGGCGGTCGACCTCCCCGGGGGGGAGCTGATGGTGGAGATGGACAACGGCACCGCCTGGATCGAAGGCCCGGCCAACGTGGTGTTCAGCGGGACGGTCGACTGAAGCTGGTGCTCGGGTGCCGGGTCAGCCGACCCGCCGCAGCAAAGCCACCACCACGCCGAGAATGTCGACTCCCTCGGAGAACACCATGGGCGGGAACGCCGGATTCTCGGCCTTGAGCACGACCCGGCCGTCGATGCGCTGCAACCGCTTGACGGTGGCCTCCTCGCCGTTGACGAGGGCGGCGATGATCTGGCCGTCGCGGGCGTCGGGCTGGCGGCGCACCACGACATAGTCGCCGTCCAAGATGCCGGCGTCGATCATCGAGTCGCCGCGCACGTTGAGCATGAACACCGGATCGTTGCCGACCAGCTCGACCGGGAGCGGGAAGATCTCGTCGATGTCCTCCTCGGCCAGGATGGGAGAGCCGGCGGCGATTCGACCCACCAGCGGCACGTCGCGTACCGGGGCCCGGTGCAGTGACCGGAGGTCGTCCTCGCCGGCGTCGAGGACCTCGATGGCGCGCGGCTTGGAGGGGTCGCGACGGATGTAGCCGCCTTTGACGAGGGCAGAGAGGTGGCTGTGGACCGTCGACGGTGAGCTGAGCCCGACCGCGGTGCCGATTTCACGCACTGCCGGGGGGTAGCCACGGTCGTGCACCGTCTCGAGGATGAAGTCCAGGATCTGCTGCTGGCGGCCGGTGAGCTGCTTGC
>CAYUDA010000255.1:0-2715 GCA_964443425.1 uncultured Acidimicrobiaceae bacterium | reverse complement strand
TCTTCCTCGGCGACTTCCCGATGATGACGCCCAACGGCACCTTCATCATCAACGGCACCGAGCGGGTCGTCGTCAGCCAGCTGGTGCGTTCACCCGGCGTCTATTTCGACCAGTCGATCGACAAGACATCCGACAAGGACGTCTTCGCCGCCAAGGTGATCCCCGGCCGGGGCGCCTGGCTCGAATTCGACATCGACAAGAAGGACACCGTCGGGGTGCGTGTGGACCGCAAGCGGCGCCAGCTCGTCACCACCTTCCTCCGGGCCCTCGGCCTCGGCGAGAGCGACGAGGAGATCCTGGCCTTGTTCGACGGTTCCGAGGTGATCGCCAACACCCTCGAGAAGGACACGACGACCACCCGGGACGAGGCGCTGCTCGACCTCTACCGCAAGCTGCGCCCCGGCGAGCTGACCACGGTCGAGTCGGCCCGCGGTCTCATCAACACCCTGTTCTACAACGCCAAGCGCTACGACCTCACCCGGGTCGGCCGCTACAAGCTGGATCAGAAGCTGGGCCGCGAGCCGGTCATGTCCGACGACTATCGCATCGACGAGAACGGGCTGCTGAGCCAGGAGGACATCCTGGAGACGATCCACTACCTGATCGCCCTCCACAATGGGCAGGACGGCTACCGGGTCGACGACATCGACAACTTCGCCAACCGGCGGGTCCGCACCGTCGGCGAGCTGATCCAGAACCAGATCCGGGTCGGCCTCAGCCGACTGGAGCGGGTCGTGCGGGAACGCATGACCACCCAGGACCCGGAGGCGATCACGCCGCAGAGCCTGATCAACATCCGTCCCGTCGTGGCCTCCATCAAGGAATTCTTCGGGACCAGCCAGCTCAGCCAGTTCATGGACCAGCCAAACCCGCTGGCCGGCCTCACCCACCGCCGGCGCCTCTCCGCGCTGGGCCCGGGCGGCCTCTCCCGCGAGCGGGCCGGCTTCGAGGTCCGCGACGTGCACCCCTCCCACTACGGGCGGATGTGCCCGATCGAGACGCCTGAGGGTCCCAACATCGGCCTCATCGGCTCCCTCGCCAGCTACGCCAAGGTCAACCGCTACGGGTTCATCGAGACCCCGTACCGGCGAGTTGTCGACGGCAAGGTGACGGCCATGGTCGACTACCTGACCGCCTCCGCCGAGGAGTCGCACGTCATCGCCCAGGCCAACGCTCCCCTCAACGACGACGGCTCGTTCGTCAACGACCGGGTGTTGGTGCGCAAGACCGGGGGCGAGGTCGACTATGTGGCCCCGGCCAACGTGGACTACATGGACGTGTCGCCGAAGCAGGTCGTCTCGGTGTCGACGTCGCTCATCCCCTTCCTCGAGCACGACGACGCCAACCGGGCCCTGATGGGCTCCAACATGCAGCGTCAGGCGGTGCCCCTGCTCCAGTCCGAGGCGCCGCTGGTCGGCACCGGCGTCGAGGCGCAAGCCGCCCAGGACTCGGGCGACGTGATCTTGAGCCCGGTCGACGGCGAGGTCGTCGAAGTGACCGGTGATCACATCGTCATCAAGGAAAGTGGCACCAACAAGAAGCACGAGCTCAAGCTGCGGTCCTTCGAGCGGTCCAACCAGGGCACCTGCATCACCCAGCGGCCTCGCATCGCCGAGGGCGCCAATGTGAAGGTGGGCGGCATCCTCGCCGACGGACCTTCCACCGACCAGGGCGAGCTGGCGCTGGGACGCAACCTCCTGGCGGCCTTCATGCCGTGGGAGGGTCACAACTACGAGGACGCCATCATCGTCTCCGAGCGGTTGGTCAAGGAGGACCTGCTCACCTCGATCCACATCGAAGAGCACGAGATCGAGGCCCGCGACACCAAGCTGGGCGCCGAGGAGATCACCCGCGACATTCCCAACGTCGCCGAGGAGGTGCTGCGCGACCTGGACGATCGCGGCATCATCCGCATCGGCGCCGAGGTCGGCGCCGGCGACTACCTCGTCGGCAAGGTCACGCCCAAGGGCGAGACCGAGCTCACCCCCGAGGAGCGGCTGCTGCGAGCCATCTTCGGTGAGAAGGCCCGCGAGGTGCGGGACGTCTCGCTCAAGGTGCCGCACGGCGAGAGCGGCAAGGCGATCGCCATCAAGGAGTTCCGCCGCGACGAGGGTTTCGACCTCCCGCCCGGGATGAACGAGCTGGTGCGGGTGTACGTCGCCAAGCAACGCAAGATCTCCGAGGGCGACAAGCTGGCGGGGCGCCACGGCAACAAGGGCGTCATCGCCAAGATCCTCCCCGAGGAGGACATGCCGTTCCTGGAGGACGGGACCCCGGTCGACATCATCCTGTCGCCGCTCGGAGTGCCGTCCCGGATGAACCTCGGCCAGGTGCTCGAGACCCATCTCGGATGGGCCGCCGCCCAGGGTTGGGAGTCGTTCGAGGATCTGGAGAGCCCGGCGTCGGGTGGCGCCGAACCATGGACGACCGTCGCCACCCCGGTGTTCGACGGTGCCCGCGAGACCGAGATCCTCAAGCTGCTCTCGGTGTCGAAGCCGAACCGCGACGGGAATCGCCTCATCGACGACGCCGGCAAGGCCCAGCTCTACGACGGTCGCGGCGGCGAGCCGTTCGATTCCCGGATCACGGTGGGGTACATCTACATCCTGAAGCTGGTGCACCTGGTGGACGACAAGATCCACGCCCGTTCCACCGGCCCGTACTCGATGATCACCCAGCAGCCGCTCGGCGGGAAGGCGCAGTTCGGCGGGCAGC
>CAYUDA010000254.1:0-2729 GCA_964443425.1 uncultured Acidimicrobiaceae bacterium | reverse complement strand
ACGACGTTGCCGCCGGTGGAGTTGGGCCCGCGGTTCGTGGTGGCCGGCGACATCGCCGACTGTTCGTGGACCCGTGACAGCGACACCGCCGACCTGGTGCTCGCCGAGCCCGATGCCCTCGTGCTCACCGCCGGCGACAACATCCAATCCAGCGGCCGACCCCAGGACTACCAGCTCTGCTACGAGCCGACCTGGGGCCAGTTCAAGGACCGCACCCGCTTCACCCCGGGGAACCACGATTACGGAGTCGAGGACGCCTACAACGCCTACACCGGAGCCGACCCGTACTACTCGTTCGATCACGACGGCTGGCACTTCGTCATGCTCAACTCGGAGATCCCCGCCGGGCCGTTGTCCGCCCAGTACGCCTGGCTGCAACAGGACCTGGCGAGCAACGACGCCCGCTGCACCGTCGCCGTCTGGCACCGGCCGGTCTCCTCCTCGATCGGATACGACTCGACGATGCAGAGCATCTTCGACCTCGCCGCCGCCAACGGCGTCGACCTCGTCTTCAACGGCCATCGCCACAACCTGGAGGTGTTCGCCCCGACGGACGACGCCGGTCGCTTCAACCCGACCGGGACCCGCCAGGTCGTCGCCGGCATCGGGGGCGCTCCCCACGACGCCTTCCCGGCGGGCGTGCCGGCTGCCAACAGCGAGATCCGCGACGACGACCACTGGGGGATCGTCGTCGTCGACTACTCCTACGGCAACGGTTACACCATGACCTTCAAGGACACCACCGGCGCCGTCCACGACCTCGGCTACGCAGCCTGCAACTGAGAGCGGGTCGCCCGCGGCGCGGGTCGTGTCGACCCGGGGCGGACCGTCATCGGGGGGTGACGGCTTCCCGCGAAATCCGGACCCGACGGCTCCTAGAATCGCGAAGGACGATACGGCGGCGCGGGAGTTCGGCTGTGACTGATCGGTTGTGGAGACTCACCTTTCCGATGACCCTCTTCGGGGCCCTGGCGGGGCAGGTCCTGCATGCCGCGCACCGCAACGATCTGCCCAGCCTCGAGAATCAGGACCCGTCCGGTGTCTTCGGTCTCGAAGATGCCCCGCTGCTTCGGATCGCCGTGCTCGGGGACAGCTCGGTGACCGCTCCGGGTGTGGTTCCTCTCGACGATTGCTGGATCCGGCGCCTTGCTCTCGGTCTCGCCGACCATGCCCGCGTCGAGGTTTGTAGCGTCGCAGTGGGCGGCGCCAAGGCACGCGACGTGCTCGCGACCCAGGTGGTGGCCGCCATCGCCACCAGACCCGACATCGCCATCGTCTCGGTGGGCGCCAACGACGCGCTGCGGGGGACACCGCTCGCCCGCTTCGAAACCGAGGTCGACCAGATTCTCACCAGGCTGCAGGAGGCCGGCGTTGCGGTGGGGGTCTCCGGCATCGGCGACCTCGGCACCATTCCCCGCCTCCCCGACGTCCCTCGCCGCGTTGCCCGGATCCGGGCCCGGATGATGGATCGTGCGCTCCGTCGCTCCGTCCGGCGCCACCCCGGGGTGCTGAAGTCCGACACCTGGGGACCCGGGTGGGAGCCGTTCGTGAAGGGCGACCCGGCTGTCATCTTCGCCCCCGACATGTTCCACGCTTCCGGCGTCGGGCACGGCATCTACGCCGACTCGATGAAAGTGGTGCTCGACGGCCTGCTGGACCAGATCGGTCGCTAGCCGCCGAGCACGTCGCGGATCATGGACGTGATCGTGCCCACCGCACCCGGGTTGTAGCCCTCGGGCACGATGATGTCGGCGTAGCGTTTCGACGGTTCCACGAACTGGAGGTGCATCGGCCGCACCTGGTGGAGGTACTGGTCGATGACGGATTCGACGCTGCGGCCCCGCTCCACCATGTCGCGCTGGAGGCGGCGGATGAACCGCAGGTCGGCGTCGACGTCGATGTAGATGCGGAGGTCCATCATCTTGCGCAGATCCGGTTCCGCCAGCACCAGGATCCCTTCCACCAGCACCACCGATTCGGGCTCGATGCGGATCGTCTGGTCGGTCCGGAGGTTTTGGGAGAAGTCGTAGAGGGGACGCTCGACGGCCCGGCCGGCCCGCAGCTCGTCGAGGTGGTGGATCAGCAGGTCGGTCTCGAGCGAGTCGGGGTGGTCGTAGTTGACGGCGGCCCGTTCCTCGAAGGAGAGCTGGTTGAGGTCGCGGTAGTAGGCGTCGTGCGGGATCAACGCCACCGTGCCGTTCCCGACCGCTTCGATGACGGCTCGGGCGATGGTGGTCTTGCCCGACCCGGACCCACCGCCGATCCCGATGACCACGGTGCGTTTCTCGCCCCCGGTGGGCCAGCCACGTTCCAGGGTGTGACGTTCGGCGGTCATCCCGCCTCTCTCGTGTGGTGCCGCGGTGAACCTAGCGTTCTCCCGTCCCCCCTTGCCTCTCTGTCGTCCCCCCTTGTCAAAAGGGGGGACCGGCGAGGCGCCGGCGAAGCTGGCAGGCGAGCCGAGGGGGGTCCCATGCAGTTCCGCGCCGAGACCCGTCTCGCCTCCGGCGAGGTGACGAAGAGCTATGGTGGCTGCAATCCCACCCCGGGGAGTTCGGGAACGCCGAGCTGAGAGGGTGGCCGGTGCCGGCAGTGCCGGCGAACGCCACCGACCCGCGGAACCTGAACTGGGTCATACCAGCGGAGGAAGCGAGTGGACGCGAACGGCAAGCAGCATCCAGGCCCGGCCCTGATCGTCGCCGGCGGTGACGCCATCGACCCTGCCGTGCTCA
>CAYUDA010000253.1:0-2731 GCA_964443425.1 uncultured Acidimicrobiaceae bacterium | reverse complement strand
GGGTTCGTCGACGACGACGGTTCGGTCTTCGAGACCGACATCGAGAAGCTGGCAACGGCGGGGATCACCTTGGGCTGCAACCCGCCCGACAACAACCGCTACTGCCCCGACGTGCCGATCCTCCGCGAGCAGATGGCGGTGTTCCTCACCCGAGGCCTCGGCCTCAGCCCCATCACGCCGCCGGCACGTTCCGAGCCGTCGTTCGGCAACCCCGACGCCAACACCTCACCACCCGCGGGAGCCCGCACCGAGGACACCTCCGACCCCGACGTCGTCATCGGCACCGGCACGCCTCAGAGCTGCACCTCGACGGCCGTGGTGGACGCGGTGGCTCAGGGCGGCATCATCACCTTCGACTGCGGGCCCGACCCGGTGACCATCGAGATGGCCGCGACCGCCAAGGTGTTCAACGACACCGGGCCCGACATCGTCATCGACGGCGGCGGCACCGTCACCCTCAGCGGGGGAGGGGAGCGCCGCATCCTCTACATGAACACCTGCGACCCGGATCAGGTGTGGACCACATCGCACTGCCAGGACCAGGACCACCCCCGGCTCACCGTGCAGAACATCACGTTCGTCGACGGCAACTCCAAGGGAGACGACCCGGACGGAGGCGGCGCCATCTGGGTGCGGGGCGGTCGCTTCAGGCTGGTCAACACCCGGTTCTTCTCCAACGTCTGCGACGACACCGGGCCCGACGTCGGCGGCGCCGCGGTGCGGGTCTTCAGCCAGTACCACGGCCTCCCGGTGTACGTGGTCAACAGCACCTTCGGCGGCGCCGACGGCTACGGCAACGTCTGCTCCAACGGGGGAGGGCTCTCCAGCATCGGGGTCTCCTACACCGTGATCAACAGCGTCTTCACCCACAACCTCGCCATCGGCAACGGCGCCAACCCGGCCCAGGGTGGTACCCCCGGTGGTGGCAGCGGCGGCGCCATCTACAACGACGGCAACACGTTCACCCTCACCGTGCTCGACACCCTCATCGCGCACAACCATGCCAACGAGGGAGGCGGGGCGATCTTCTTCGTCAGCAACGACCGTACCGGCCACCTCGTCATCGGGCATTCGGTGCTGCACGACAACCCGAGCGACGGCTTCGAGACCAGTGGCTATCCCGGCATCTTCTACCTGGGCTCGGGTCCGCCCCAGGTGAGCACCTCCACCCTGGAGTGACCCAGGGCGTCGCCGGCGTCATGCGCGAGGGAGCGTCACCTGCGACGACGACTGCACGCGATACAGGTTGCCGTCGCCGGCAGACCGCGCAGCCGCTCGAGGGGAATGCGGTCGCCGCAATCGACGCAGTAGCCGTACCTGCCGGTCGCCACCCGCGCCAGGGCGTCCTCGATACCGTGGAGGACTTCGTCGGCGCGCTCGGCGAGCATGAGGCAACGCTCGGCATCGGTGTCGACGACGGGCTCCTCGTCGTCGAGCAGGTCGCTCACGTCACGGCAGTCGAGGGCCTCGGCGATCTCTGCCCGCAGGTCCTCGAGACAGCGGGCGACCGCGGCACGGCGTACCTCCAGCGCGTCGGTCAGCGCCCCGAGGGTACGGGGGGCGAAGGGAGCGAGATTGGCGACCATGTCATCCTCCTGTCGACGAGAGCCTTCGTAGTGCTTCGGTCTCTCCCGCCCTGGAGGGCCAGCGCCGCCGGGCCTCACGGCCGTCCTGACGACTGCGCTCGTTGGGGATACTCCCCTGACAGGGCGAAAGTATCACCGCCCGCGAGCGCCGCCTAGGACCATCCGGTGGATAGTCCGTGCCGGCGCGGAGGGGGCTCGCGGAGTGGGTTCGGTCAGCCGGCGTCGCTCGATGCCGCCCACAGGTTGACGTCTCCGTCGACGGCGTGGCGGTCGATCTCGGCCAGCTCCTCGTCGCTGAAGGCGAGGTTGTCGAGGGCCCTGAGGCTGTCTTCGATCTGGGACCAGCGGCTCGCCCCGACGAGCGCGGAGGTGATCCGCGGGTCCCGCAGCACCCAGGCGATCGCCATCTGGGCGAGGGTCTGGCCCCGCCGTTGGGCGATCTCGTTGAGCGCCCGCACGTTGGTGACGTTCTGCTCGGTGAGGAACCCCTGCTTGAAGCTCCCGTCCTCGGCGGCCCGGGAGGTGTCGGGAAGCCCGTCGAGGTACTTGTCGGTGAGAAGACCCTGGGCGAGGGGGGAGAAGGCGATGCAGCCGATCCCCTGGTACTCGAGCACGTCGAGGAGTCCGTCCTCGACCCAGCGGTTGAGCATCGAGTAGGAGGGCTGGTGGATGAGGCAGGGGATGTCGAGGTCGTCGAGGATCGACACCGCCTTGCGGGTCATCACCGGTCCGTATGAGGAGATCCCGACGTAGAGGGCCTTGCCGCGGTGGACTGCGGTGGCGAGGGCCCCCATCGTCTCCTCGAGTGGCGTCGCCGGGTCGTAGCGGTGGGAGTAGAAGATGTCGACGTAGTCGAGCCCGAGGCGTCGCAGGCTCTGGTCGAGGCTGGCGAGGAGGTACTTGCGGGAGCCCAAGTCGCCGTAGGGGCCGTCCCACATCTCGTAGCCGGCCTTGGTGGAGATGATGAGCTCGTCGCGGTAGGGGGCGAGGTCGCCGGCGAGCAGGGAGCCGAAGTTGCGCTCGGCCGAGCCGGGGGGAGGTCCGTAGTTGTTGCCGAAGTCGAAGTGGGTGATGCCATGATCGAAGGCGTTGAGGATCATCTCCCGGCCCCGCTCCGAGAGGGCGTCACCGCCGAAGTTCTGCCA
>CAYUDA010000252.1:0-2739 GCA_964443425.1 uncultured Acidimicrobiaceae bacterium | reverse complement strand
CGCAGGTTGTCGGCGACCCGGGGGAACGACTCGGCGTAGTAGATGGCGAGGCCCGCCAGCGCCGGAGCGTGCACCGTGAAGATCTGCTCGGCGATGTGCGACAGCGGCAGGTACGAAACGGCGAAGTCGGAGGCGTCGATCTCGAAGAGGTGGACCGCCTGGGAGGCCGTCCACACCAGGTTGTCGTGCGACAGCATCACCCCTTTCGGAATGCCGGTGGTGCCGGAGGTGTAGATGAGGGTGGCGGCGTCGTGAGGTCGCAGCTTCTCCAGGCGCTCCCCCACCCGGGCCGGGTCGACCTCGGCGCCGCGGGCCAGGAACGCGTCCCACGACAGCACCATCGGGTCGTCGATCGGCCCTGCAGGCTTCATCGTCACCACGTGGCGCAGGTCGGGCAAGCCGCCCCGCACCCGCTCGATCTTGGCCCACTGCTCCTCGTTCTCCACCAGCACCACCGGGGCGCGGGAATGGGCCACGATGTAGGCGCACTCCTCCGGGGAATCGGTGGCGTAGATCCCGGCTGGGACCGCACCCGCCGCCATCGCCCCCACATCGAAGATCACCCACTCGGGACGGTTGAAACCGAGGATGTTGACGGTGTCGCCCGGCACCACCCCGAGGGCGATCAGGGAGCGGGCCGCCGCCGTCACCTCGTCGGCGTAGCCGCGCCACGTCGTCGCCACCCAGGCGCCGTCGATTCTCTCCAGGTAGGCGGGTTCGTCGGCGTGAACCTCACCGTTGTGTAGCACCCGGGACGGGATCGTCTCGACTGGCACCGGCTCCTCCTCCCTCGGCGGTCGCGTCTCGACTGTAGTGAACCGGCACCGGCGACACCGCCGCGATCGAGCCGCTTGAATGGCGCCCATGCCGATCGCTGATCTCGCCACCCGCGCCGCCGGACTGCTGCTGCACCCCACCAGCCTCCCCGGCCCGTTCGGTATCGGCGACATCGGCCCGGCGGCGGCCGCCTGGGTCGACTTCGTCGCCTCCACCGGGTGCCGCCGCTGGCAGCTGCTCCCCCTCGGCCCCACCGGCTACGGCGACTCGCCCTACCAGTGCTTCTCGTCGTTCGCCGGCAACCCCTACCTGGTGAGCCCCGAACTCCTCCACCGCGACGGGCTCGTCACCGCCGCCGACCTCGACGCCTACCCGGAGCTACCCGACGGCCGGGTCGACTACGGGGCGGTGATCCCGGCCAAGCTCGCCATGCTCGACCGTGCCTTCGACCAACTCGGGGCAGCGGCCAGCGTGCTTCGGGACGAGTACGAGGCCTTCACCGCCGACGAGAGCCGCTGGCTCGACGACTTCGCCGCCTTCATGACCCTCAAGGACCTCCACGGCGGCGCCCCCTGGATCGCCTGGGAGCGGCCGCTGCGGCTCCGCGAGCCGGAGGCGATGGCGGAGTTGCGGAGCAGCCACGCCGACACGATCGCCCGCCACGGCTTCCGGCAGTGGCTGTTCCGCCGCCAGTGGGACGCCCTGCGCCGCCACGCCACCGACGCCGGGATCACCGTCATCGGCGACATCCCCATCTTCGTGGCCGGCGACTCGGCCGACGTCTGGGCCAACCGGGAGCTGTTCCGCCTCGACGACGAGGGCAACCCGACCGTCGTCGCCGGTGTCCCGCCCGATCTGTTCTCCGACACCGGGCAGCGCTGGGGCAACCCGCTCTACGACTGGGAGCGCCATCAGGCCGAGGGGTACGCCTGGTGGATCGACCGCATCCGGGCGACACTGGCGATGGTCGACGTGCTCCGCATCGACCACTTCCGGGGCTTCGTCAACTACTGGGAGATCCCCGGCGGCGCCCCCACCGCCGAGGTGGGCCGATGGGTCGACGGTCCCGGCAAGGCGTTCTTCGTGGCGGTGCGCAACGCCCTCGGTGCCCTCCCCATCATCGCCGAGGACCTCGGGGAACTCGACGAGCGGGTCCCGGCGTTGCGCGACGAGCTGGGACTGCCCGGCATGAAGGTGCTGCAGTTCGCCTTCGACGGCGACGACACCCACCCGTTCCTGCCCCACAACTACCCGCCGAACTGCGTCGCCTACACCGGCACCCACGACAACGACACCGTGCTGGGATGGTGGGCTTCGGCGCCACCCGCCGAGCGGGAGTACGCCCGCGACTACCTGGGGGTGGATGAGCGGGACCCGGTGGAGGCCTTCCTCAATGGAGTGTGGAGCTCGGTCGCCAATCTGGCGGTGGCTCCGATCCAAGATCCGCTGCGGCTCGGGACCGAGGCCCGGATGAACACCCCGGCGACCCTCGGCGGCAACTGGCAATGGCGACTCCCCGCCGACGCCCTCACCGACGACGTGCGGGACGAACTGCGCGACCTGAACGGCCGCTTCAACCGCTGAGGCCGCGGCGCGGTCCCGTCAGTGGCTGACTTCGACCAGCTCGTTTGTGGTCAGGTCGAGCACACGCTCTACGTCACTGCGGCTCTCGGCGATCCACCGTGCCAGGTTCTCGCCCTGACGGCGGACCAGCCACCAGGAGACCTCGTTGGAGTTGGCCGCCCGATGCTCCCGCCAGCGGGCGCGAGCAACGTCGATCGCCTCCTTCTCGGACTCGAAGCTGCCCAGCAACGTTTCCTCGGGACCCCGATAGGGCCGCCCCGGAGCCGGCATCGGCTCACGGAACTCGGTAGCTGTGAACAACGTTTCGCTCATCTACCCCTCCTCAGCCTGCATCCATCGTACTACCCAGAGTGGTGGCTGCGCGCCTCTTTCATCCAA
>CAYUDA010000251.1:0-2758 GCA_964443425.1 uncultured Acidimicrobiaceae bacterium | reverse complement strand
ACCGGTGGCCGGTTGGCGGCGTCACTCCACGATGGGTCCCGCCGCGGCCACCTCCGGACCGGCGGTTGCGGCATACTGTTCGAAGTTGGCGACGAAGAGCCGGGCCAGCTCGGCCGCCTTCACGTCGTACTCCTGGGGATCAGCCCACGTGCTGCGTGGGTCGAGCACCTCGGCGGGGATCCCGGGACATTGCTGAGGGACCTCGAAGCCGAAGACCGGATCGGGGGTGAAGGCGACGTCCTCGAGTTCCCCTGAGATGGCTGCCGCGATGACGGCCCGGGAGTAGGCGATCTTGAACCGCTCCCCGACCCCGTAGGGACCGCCGGTCCATCCGGTGTTCACCAGCCAGACCGAGACGTCATGTCCGGTGATCTTCTGCCCGAGCAAATCGGCGTACACGGCCGGATGCAGCGGCATGAACGGAGCGCCGAAGCACGCCGAGAAGGTCGCCTTGGGCTCCTTCACCCCCCGCTCGGTTCCGGCCACCTTGGCGGTGTACCCGGAGATGAAGTGGTACCGGGCCTGCGCCGGGGTGAGGCGGGCGATGGGGGGCAGCACGCCGAAGGCGTCCGCGGTCAGCATGAAGATGTTCTTGGGATGCCCGGCCATGCCGTCCGCCACCACGTTGTCGAGATGGCTGATCGGGTAGGCGCCACGGGTGTTCTCCGTGTCGGCCTGATCGAGGTCGATCCGGCGGGTCTGGGGGTCGATCGAGACGTTCTCCAACACGGTCCCGAAACGGCGGGTCGTCTGGTAGATCTCGGGCTCCGCCTCGTCGGAGAGGCGAATCATCTTGGCGTAGCAGCCACCCTCGAAGTTGAAGATGCCCTCGTCGCTCCACCCCAGCTCGTCGTCGCCGATGAGGGCCCGGTCGGCCTCGGTGGAGAGGGTGGTCTTGCCGGTACCCGACAGCCCGAAGAAGACGGCAGACGCACCGTCTGAACCGACGTTGGCCGACGAGTGCAGGCTGAGCACGCCTTGCAGGGGCAGGAGGTAGTTCATGACGGTGAAGACCGACTTCTTGATCTCCCCTGCGTAGCTGGTGCCGCCGATGACCACCATCTTCTCGGCGAGGTTGAGCAGGATGAAGGCCTCGCTCCGGGTGCCCTCGCTGGCAGGGTCGGCGTGGAATCCGGGGCAGTGGATCACCGTGCAGTCGGGCTGGAACCCTTCGAGCACGTCGGGATCCAGCTCGCGAATGAACATGTTGCGGGCGAAGAGGCTGTGCCAGGCGTGCTCGCTGACGACCCGCACCTTGATGCGGTACTGCGGATCGGCGCCGGCGTAGCAGTCCTGGACGAAGACGTCCTTGTTCTGCAGATAGGACCGCAGCCCGTATCGCACCTTCTCGAAGTCGTCGACGGCGAAGGGACGGTTGACCGGGCCCCACCAGATCCGTTCCTTGCTGGAGCCTTCTTCGACGACGAACTTGTCGTCGGCGGAGCGGCCCGTGTACTTGCCGGTCCTGACCACGATGGGACCGAGGTGCCCGACGGCGCCCTCCGCGCGCAGGATCGCCTGCTCGTAGAGGGCGGGGGTCGAGAGATTGTGGTAGACGGTGCCGAGGTTGGTCAGTCCGATTGTCGAGAGATCGACCATCGCTGCTCCTTGGGTCGCGATGGGGGCTTTACCCTCCAAGGCTATCGACCTAAACGCGAACCGGCCCCCGCAGGGGCCGGTTCGGATCATCGATGGGTGGCTCGGGTCAGCGGTGGCGCCACACGATCCGGCCCCGGGTCGGGTCGTAGGCCGAGACTTCGAGCTCGACCCGGTCGCCGGGAATGATGCGGATCAGGCGGCCTCGGCGCATCTTGCCCGACGCCCGGGCCACCACCTCGTGGCCGGAATCGAGCCGGACCCGGAAGGTGGCGTTGCGGAGGGTCGCAAGGACCACCCCCTGGGCGCGAAAGACGTCGTCGGAGCCTGCCACCGGACGCCGCTAGCGGCGCGGCTTGGCTTCGTTGACCCGGAGCCGGCGACCGTCGAGGTCGTGACCGTCGAGCTCCTCGATGGCACGGCGCGCTTCGGCGTCGTCGCCCATCTCAACGAAACCGAACCCGCGGGATCGGCCGGTGTCACGGTCGGTGATGACCGAGGCGGAATCCACCTGCCCGTACTCCACGAACAAGCGCTCGAGGTCGTCACCGGTGGTCCGGAAGGGAAGGTTGCCTACATAGATGTTCATGCCTGAACGTCTCTCCTTGCAAAGTGGTCCGTCCGTCCGCGGGCCTACTGACCTGTGACTCGACCTCGACTCGACGTGACGGAATGCAGGAGAACGGGGCGAGTGCCGCCTCGGCGGCGCCCATACCATAGCGGCGTCGCGCGGGGGGTGAGGCCGAATTCCGTCGTTTTCGCCACTATCTGCCAGGTGCCGGGCTCCCTTCTGGCCGCGAGGGACGCCGCTACTCGAGGATCTCGGTGACGAGCCAGCCGGGCTCACCCCGGCACGCCTCGGGCACCGGGGCGTCGAGCAGGCTCGCCATGAACTCCTGGTCGACCTCCTCGCCGCCCCCGACGGTGATGACGGTTCCGGAAACGAGCGAGGTGCCCGCCGGATCGGTCACCGTCACCGTGTCACCCGACCGGGCCACGGTCCAGCCCTCTGGCCACAACGCCAGGTAGCGCTCCTCGCCTGCGTCGATCCAAAGACAGCCGGAGTCGAGCGTCAGTGTTCCTTCGATCATCGCCGCCGGATACCCCGGACCCTCCAAGGTGTAGATCGGGAAGGCGACCCCGGGAGGTCCCTGGTCGGGCG
>CAYUDA010000250.1:0-2785 GCA_964443425.1 uncultured Acidimicrobiaceae bacterium | reverse complement strand
TGGTGGGCGCTGGCAGGATTGAACTGCCGACCTCTTCCGCGTCAAGGAAGCGCTCTCCCACTGAGCTAAGCGCCCTCGGGACCGGCTGGGACCGGTTCGAGGCGACGCCGGGAATCGAACCCGGGTAAAAGGTTTTGCAGACCTTTGCCTAAACCACTCGGCCACGTCGCCGAAGAGGACGGCCACACCGCCCTCGGAGCGGACGACCGGATTCGAACCGGCGACCTCAACCTTGGCAAGGTTGCGCTCTACCAGCTGAGCTACGTCCGCAGGGGGACCTCGATGATACCACGCCCCCCTCCCGGCTCGGGAAGGGTCAGGTTCCGGTGGAACCGAATCCGCCGGGGCCCCGCACCGAATCGGGGAGCTCCTCGACCTCGACGAATTCCTGCTCCGCCGCCGGTACCACCACGAGCTGCACGATGCGCTCCCCCCGCGCCAGCTCCACCGCCTCGGAACCCAGGTTCACCAGGATGGCGTGGATCTCCCCCCGGAACCCGGCGTCGATCACACCCGGGGCGTTGACGGCCCCGATGCCGTGGCGCACCGCCAGCCCACTGCGGGGCGTCACCAGCCCCACGTACCCGTCCGGGATGGCGACCGCGACCCCGGTTGGTACCATGCGACGTTCCCCCGGCTCGAGCCGCACGTCGCAGCGGGCGCACAGGTCGACGCCGGCGTCACCGGGGTGGGCATGCGAGGGTGCGGGGAGTTCCGGATCGAGCCGGACGAGCGGTATCTTCATCGCCGGCATTGTGCCCGACGCCCGAGACGACGGCAAAGGTGTGGAGAGTGAACAGGAAGCGGCAGCCCGAAGCGGAAGCGGAGGGTAACGACGGCGCCTGGTTCCTCGACATGCTCGGCATCGACGCTCGCCACGTCATCCCGGCTCCACGGCGCGCCCGCGACGAATTCGAAATGCCCGTCCTGCCACCCTCCACCTCCGACGCCGAGACCACCTCCGAGCTGATCGCCCAGGCCTGGCGCCAAGGAGCCGAACCCGACCCCCTCGCCGACTGGGTGCCCCACGAGCTGGCACGCCAAGTGACCTCGGAACGCAATTTCCGCTGGACCGTCATCATCACCGGGCTGGTGGCTGCCGGGCTGGTGGCCGGCGCCATCGTGTGGCTCCCCTCCATCGTGCGCCACCGCGCAACAGCGCGGGCCGACCAGTACCGCACCGCCGCCTTCGACCTCCGTAACGAACTCCCCTCCGGCCAGGGGGCACTCGCCACCGCCACCGACCCCGAGGCGACCCACGAGGAACTCTCCGAGCTGGTGGGACCCCTCACCGACCTCATCTCGGTGGCGGAGCGGCTCGGAACCGTCGTCGACGCACCCCTGCCGGAGGCGCCACCCCTCCTGCCCACCGGACCCATCGACGAGCTGGTCCCGCTCCAGGACCGGCTGGGTCCGCTCGCCGGGCAAGCGACCGCCATTCAGCAGCGCATCTCGGACCTGGTGCAGTACCGCATCCTGCTCGCCGGCGTCACCTCCCTCCCCGACCTCCCCACCGAGGCGACCGCCGCCGACATCAACGAGCTGCGGGTCACCCTTGCGGCCTTCCACGCCGACGGGATCGGCATCGTCAACCAGATGAGCCCCGATGCCGTCCTCACCGAGCACCTCGACGAAGTCCGCGCCGCCCTCGACCAGTTCGCCGACTGGCAGACCGACTACCTCGAGGCGCTCCGCCAGGGGGACGACGCCACCGACCTCATCAGCGAGATCACCACGACGTTCGAGAACCTCGACCGCACCATCGTCCCCCCGCTGGCCGCCATCCGCGCCGAGACCGACGCCGACATCCTCGACCTGGCCCAGGAGTTGGACAACGCCATGGTGGTGATCCCGACCTGAGGCGGTCGGATTCCGCGGGGCGCCCGCCGGAAAGGGCCTAGGTACGCTCCTCGAGGGCTGCTGCCTCCCGCTCGAAGTCACGGGCCCCCTGGAACTCCTTGTACACCGAGGCGAAGCGCAGGTAGGCGACTTCGTCGACCTCCCGCAGTCCGAGCAAGACGGCATCGCCGATGTCGCTGGCGGCGACGGTGCCCGTCCCCGACGAGAAGAGCCCCTCGGCTCGATCGACGAGGGCATCGATGGTGCCGGAAGGGACGGGCCGGTCGGCGAGGGCTCGTTCGATGCCGTGCCGCACCTTGCGGGGATCGAATGCCTCGGTGCGGCCGTCCCGCTTCCGCACCACCAGGGCGATCCGCTCGTAGGTGGTGAAACGGTGACCGCATCCGGTGCACTCACGCCGCCGTCGGATCGCCACACCGGAATCCACCGGCCGGCTGTCGATGACCCGGGTGTCGTCGGTGAGGCAGATGGGGCAGCGCATTGCGACGAGGCTACTCGATACCGCCTCCTGCCCGCCGGGCCCGGTCGCGGCCCGGGCTCAGTCGACGACGGGGACAGCCAGCACCTGGCCCGGCACGATCAGGCTCGAATCGATGTCGTTGAGGGACCGGATCGCCTCGACCATGTCACGCACGTCGTCGCCCTCCGGCGTCAGGTCCGCCGCGATCGCCCACAAGGTGTCCCCCGCCTGCACCACATGGTCGGCGGTCGCCGCCTGCCCGGCCCCCACCTGCTCGGGCCCGGCGGCGTCGACGGCGGAAGCGAGGAGGAGCACCAGTGTCACGAGCACGATGGAGATGACGACCAGCACCCGTGATGGAGTGGTCAGGTGTCGTGACATCGTGGCGACTCCTCCTCTTTCAGCTTCCAACCGTCTCATGGGCCGTGGGTGTGGCCCGCCGTCCGGCCGGATCGTGGAGAACCG
>CAYUDA010000249.1:0-2797 GCA_964443425.1 uncultured Acidimicrobiaceae bacterium | reverse complement strand
TCCAACGGTCCTGATACAGCACCCCGTGCGGGTTGGCTGCCGACATCTCGCCTCCCGTCGCTGACGATCTGCCCATGGTACGCCGGGACCGTGCCCGTGAGCGTCAGGTGCGCTCGGCCGCCAGGGCCAGCACCGCCCCGATCACCTCGTCGGCCGTCATGGAGCTGGTGTCGACGATCACCGCGTCTGCCGCCGGCTGCAGCGGGGACGTCTCCCGGGTCGAGTCGTACTCGTCGCGGCGCCGCAGGTCGGCCTCCACCGCACCCACGTCGGCGTCGGCGGCTTCGGCGTCCCCGGCCCGCCGCGCCGCCCGCACCTCGGGACGGGCGGTGAGGAACACCTTCACCGGCGCCAGCGGAAACACCACGGTGCCGATGTCACGGCCCTCCACCACGGCCCGGCCGCCCCGCTCCGCCACCCATTCCCGCTGGATGGCGACCACGATGCGCCGCACCTCCGGGATGGCCGACACCGGGCTCACCGCGGCGGTCACCTCCGCCGAACGCACCTCGGTGCCCACCGGGCGGCCATCGAGGCGAACCTCGCCGTCCTCGTAGGCGATGGCGGCCCGCGCCACCACCGGCACCACCGCGGCGTCGTCCGTCGGGTCGACGCCGGCCTCCAGCACCGCCAAGGTGGCGGCTCGGTACGTCGCCCCGGTGTCGAGGTACCCGACGCCGAGGGCCTCCGCCACCCCCCGGGCCACGGTCGACTTCCCGACGCCGCTCGGACCGTCTATCGCGATGACCACAACGCCTCCAACGCTCGGTAGAACCCCGGCCACGACACATCCGCCACCCCGGCGTCGACGATGCGGACCGGCCCGGTCGCTCCGGTGGCGGCCACCGCCGCCGCCATCGCCATGCGGTGATCCCCGGCGCTCTCCACCGTGCCGGCGTCGAGGAACCCGGTACCCAGCACCGAGAATCCGTCCTGGTGCGGTTCGGCCCCGCCGCCCAAGGCACGGATGAGGGCGACGGTGGTGGCGATGCGGTCGCTCTCCTTCGCTCGCAGCTCGGCGGCGTCCGCCACCGTCGTCACCCCCTCGGCGTAGGCGCCCAGCACCGCCACCAGCGGCAGCTCGTCGAGGGCCGCCACCGCCAGCTCCCCCTCCACCCGGGCGGCCCGCAGGCCCCGGCCCCGCACCGTGACGGTGCCCACCGGGTCCCCCAGCAGCGACCCTGTCACCTCCCCCTCGATCACGGCGCCCATCGCCTCCAGCACCTCGAGGAATCCGATCCGGCCCGGGTTGAGGCACACCCCCGGCGTCACCACCGTGGATCTGGGGACGATCGCCGCCGCCGCCCACAGGAACGCCGCCGACGACGGATCCCCCGGAATCACGTAGCGGAACGCAGGCACCCGGCCGGGGAGCACCCGGAAGCTGCTGCGATCCTCCCGCTCCCCCAGCCCCATCGTCTCCAGCCAGCGCTCGGTGTGGTCACGGAAGCCGGGAGGGCTCGTCACCCGGGACGGCCCGTCGGCCTGGACCGCGGCGAGGCAGAACGCGGTGCGGACCTGGGCCGAGGCGATCTCCAGCTCGATCTCGGCGCCGTGCAGCGGCCCGCCGCCCCCGACCAGCAGCGGGGCGGTGTCTCCCTCCGCCGGCTCCACCGTCGCCCCCAACGCCGCCAGCGGCGCCACCAGCCGCCGCATCGGGCGGCGGTTCAGCGAGGCGTCGCCGCTCAGGGTGGAACGGAACGGCCGTCCCGCCAGCGCCCCAGCCAGGAGACGCATCGTGGTGCCTGAATTGCCGCAGTCGATCGGCTCGCCGGGATCATGCCAGGCGTCCACCCCGGGGCCGGTGACTCGCGGGCCGTCGACGGTCGCCCCGAGCCGGGCCACCGCGGCCCGCGTCGACGCCACGTCACGGCCCGGGCCCGGGTCCACCACCTCGCTCACCCCCTGCGCCATGGCGGCCAGCACGTAGGCGCGGTGCGACAGCGACTTGTCGCCCGGGACGCGCACCTCGGCCCGGAACGGCCCGGACGGGGGCTGCATGGTGTGCTCGGAGGCGGCGGCCGTCATTCCAGCTCCTCGGTCATCGGCACCGGCGCATCTTGCCACGTCGCCCCCGCCGCCGAGTAGAGGGAACGCACCTCGACGACGCTGAGCAGCCGGTGGGCGCCGGCACGGAGGTCACGGTCCCGGATCTCGCCGATGGCGGTGCGCACCAGACGACGCACCGGATGCCCCACGGCATCCATCATGCGGCGCACCTCCCGCTTGCGGCCCTCCCCCATCACCACCTCCACCAGGGACTCGCCGGGACGGCGAGCCACCACCCGGGCGGTGACGGCCCGAGCCGTCCCGTCGTCGAGTTCGACCCCGCCGGTGAGGCGGCCCACGGTCCGCTCCGCCAGGTCACCGTCCACCAGCACCGTGTAGGTCTTCGTCACCCCATAGCGGGGATGGGTCACCAGGTTGGCGAGGGTGCCGTCGTTGCTGAGCAGCAGCAAACCCTCCGAGGCGGCGTCGAGGCGCCCCACCGGGAACACCCGCGGCTCGGGCGGCACCAGGTCCACCACGGTGCGACGGCCCTCCGGGTCGGAGGCGGTGCTGACGACACCGACCGGCTTGTAGAGCAGGTACGTGACGAGGCCGGGCAGCAACGGCAGAGGGATCCCGTCGACCGCCACCTTCGCCACCGCCGGGTCGACCCGCTGGCCGATGCGGGCCGGGACACCGTCGACCGTCACCCGGCCGCGCCGGATCCACTCCTCGGCCCGGCGCCGCGACGCCAGCCCGCTGCGGGCGATCAGCTTGTGGAGCCGCTCGATGATTCCTCCGGGCGGAA
>CAYUDA010000248.1:0-2810 GCA_964443425.1 uncultured Acidimicrobiaceae bacterium | reverse complement strand
AGAAGGGAGTGCCGGCCGACACCATCCTCGACGCCCTCGCCAACGCGCTCGTCTCCGCCTACAAGCGCACCCCCGGTGCGGCCGAGGAGGCCCGCGTCACCATCGACGCCGACACGGGCGAGATCGTCGTCTACGGCCAGGAGCTCGACGAGGACGGCAACGTGATCCGGGAGTGGGAGGACACCCCTGAGGACTTCGGCCGCATCGCGGCCCAGACCGCCAAGCAGGTCATCATGCAGCGCCTGCGCGACGCCAAACGCGAGCAGGTCTTCGACCTCTACGAGGGTCGCGAAGGCGACCTGGTCACCGGGATCGTGCAGAGTTCCGACCACCGCTACGCCTTGCTCGACCTCGGCAACGCCGAGGCGATCATGCCGTCGTCCGAGCGCATCCCCTACGAGCGGCTGGAGCGCGGCAACCGGGTCAAGGCCTACATCCTCGAGGTGCGGGGCGAGGGCAAGGGCCCGCAGATCGTGGTGTCCCGCAGCCATCCCGAGTTCATCCGGTCGCTGTTCGAGCTGGAGGTGCCCGAGCTGGTCGACGGCGACGTCGAGATCCGGGCCATCGCCCGTGAGCCGGGCCACCGAACCAAGATCGCGGTGGCATCCAACGACCCCAACGTCGACCCGGTGGGGGCCTGCGTCGGCGCTCGTGGTTCCCGGGTGCGCCAGGTCGTCAACGAGCTGCGAGGCGAGAAGGTCGACATCGTCGAATGGCGGGACGACACCCGCTCCTTCATCGCAGAGGCGCTGAGCCCGGCACGGGTCAAGGAGGTGCGGCTCGACGAGGAGGAGAAGATCGCCACCGTCGTGGTGCCCGATCATCAACTCTCCTTGGCGATCGGCCGGGAGGGCCAGAACGCCCGCCTCGCCGCCAAACTCACCGGCTACAAGGTCGACATTCGCTCCGAGAGCCAGGACCTCGGCCTCGACGTCGAGGACGACGAGGGCCTCGGGGCAGAAGCAGCACCTGCCGCGGCACCGGCGGAAGCCGAGATCACCGCAGAGACCACGACCGAGACGGACGACGCCACGGCTGAGGAGCCGGAGGCCGCAGAAGACGCCGTCCCTGCCGACGCCGACACGGCGGCAGAGACCGCGGACGAGACGGAACCCGTGGCGGAGACCGGACCCGACGAGACCGAGACCGTAGACGAGGCTGCCACTCCCGACGACGCCGGCGACGCCGGCGAAGCGGAGGCAGACGACGAGGAGCGGGGCGCCGACTCGACCGCCTAGGCGGTCTGGCACAATAGGGCGCCCGGAGGTGACACTTGGCGAAGATGCGCGTATACGAGCTGGCACGAGAGCTTGGGCGGGAGTCCAAGGAGGTGCTCGAGCGCGCCCAGGAGCTGGAGATCGACGTCAAGACCGCCTCCTCCGGCCTCGACGAGGACGCGGTGGCGCTCGTCACCATGTCCTACGAGGACGAGACGGCGCAGACCCCGGCTCCCGAAACGGCCCCGCAACCGGAAGCGGCGGCCCCGGCCCCCGAGCCCGCCCCTGAACCGTCCCCCGAGCCCGAGGCGAAGGCGGCACCTGAACCCAGCTCGACTCCGGCCGCGGCGACACCCTCCGAGCGGCCCATCCTCGCCGTGGACGAGGGCATCACCGTCGCCGAGTTCGCCCGGCTGGTGGGACTCCGCACCGGTGACGTGGTGAGCCAGCTCATGTCGATGGGGGAGATGGTCCCCGGTGGCGGCACCATTCCCATCGACGCCATCGAATCCCTCGGCGACTTCTTCGGCTACGGCGTGCTCGTCGAGGCGGCTCCAGAGGCGCCGGAACCGGAGCCGGTGGCGGAGCACTCCATCGTCGAGTACGAGGACGACCCTTCCACGCTGCAACCCCGGCCACCGGTGGTGACGGTGATGGGACACGTCGACCACGGCAAGACCCAGCTGCTCGACACCGTCCGCAAGGCCAACGTCATCGCCGGCGAGGCGGGCGGCATCACCCAGCACATCGGCGCCTATCAGATCACCCGCGACGGTTCCACCATCACCTTCATCGACACCCCCGGCCACGAGGCGTTCACCGCCCTGCGGGCCCGCGGTGCCGACGTCACCGACATCGCCATCATCGTCGTGGCCGCCAACGACGGCGTCATGCCGCAAACGGTGGAGGCCATCGACCACGCCAGGGCGGCCGGGGTGCCACTCATCATCGCCATCAACAAGATGGACCTCGAGTCGGCCGACCCCTACGCGGTGCGGGCCGCCCTCACCCAGTACGGCGTCGTGGTCGAAGAGCTGGGCGGTGACGTCGTCAGTGCCGAGATCTCGGCGCTCACCGGTGAAGGCGTCGACGAGCTGCTCGAGATGATCGCCCTCGTCGCCGAGGTGGAGGAGTTCAAGGCCAACCCCAAGGCTCCCGCCGTCGGCACCGTCATCGAGAGCCAGCTCGAAGTAGGTCGCGGTCCGCTTGCCACCGTCATCGTCCAGCGTGGCACCCTGCGGCGCGGCGACGCCCTCGTCGCCGGGGGCGTGGCGGGACGGGTCCGGGCCATGTTCGACGAGAACGGCCAGCAGATGAAGACCGCCGGGCCCAGCAGCCCCGCCCTCATCATGGGATGGGACGACGTCCCGTCCGCCGGCGACATGTTCCAGGTCGTCGGCAACGAGAGGGAAGCTCGCAAGCTCGCCCAGGAGGAGGCCGTCCGGCTCCGGGCCGAGAACCTCGTCGTCCCCACCGCAACCGAACGACTCGAGCAGCTCCTCGAACAGCTCCGCTCCGCCGAACAGACCGAGCTGCGGGTGGTCGTCAAGGCCGATGCCACCGGCTCGCTGGAGGCGATCCGGGACGCCATCG
>CAYUDA010000247.1:0-2841 GCA_964443425.1 uncultured Acidimicrobiaceae bacterium | reverse complement strand
CGGCGGTGACGAAGGCGTCCGGGTTGACGCCCGCCACGATCCGGAACGCCTCGGGAAGCTTGCGGCGGGGAATCACCGAGAACGCCACCCGCACCTCCCCCTCGAGGCCTTCGGCGTTGATCACCGTGACCCCGAACCCCACCTCGCGCAGTGCCGGCGCCACCTCGGGGGTACCCACCGTGGTCACCACCCGCAGCATCGTCCGGCCCACCGCGAGCCAGCGCTCGACGGTGGCCCCGAGCACGGTGCCGGTGGCGAATCCGGCCGCGAATGCCAACAGCCGCGGTGGGGTGTCGAGGTTGTTGAACACCAGCCCGGCCGCGATCACCCAGGTGAGGGATTCGAAGAAGCCAAGGGCGCCGGCGCGCCACCGGCTCCCCCGGGTCAGCAGCACGATCCGGATGGTGCCGAGCGACACGTCGACGACGCGCAGGCCGAAGATGAGGAGAGCCCCGAGAAGTGTTTCCATGGAACGGGCAGTCTATCGGTGGCCCAGGGGCAGCGGGCTGCTCAGTCCCATCGGAACAGGGCCAGGGCACCCACCGCCGAGACAACCAGCACCCCCACCACCACGAACCAGGAGTACCCGGCGCCGAGGCCGAGCCAGCCCTGCTGGATCACCCGCACCGCGTGCCACATCGGCGTCGACTTCGACACAATCTGCATCCCCGAGCCGAGCACCTCGGTCGGTGGCCCGGCGCCCCCCAGTATCAACAGCACGAACCAGAGCAGGATCCCCACCGCCTGGGCGGATCGCGCCGTCGGCAGCACCGCGCCGAGCAGCACCCCGAACGCGGCGAAGGCGAACGCCACCAGGAAGAAGGTCCCGAGCACCATGAGAGGATCGCGGGGAGCGTCGAAGTCGAGCGACACCACAGCCAGCATCGACAGCAGCAGGGCGTTGACCGCCGCCAGGCCGACGCTCACCAGCATCTCGGCCCCGGCCACCACCCATACCGGCACCCCCGAGGCGTGGAAACGCTTCAACACGCCCCGGTCACGGTTGCCTGCGAGGTTGGTGGGGAGGCTGATGACGCACACCGAAGCCGCCACCAGCGCCAGGTAGGCGGGCAGGTAGTAGGTGGTCGGCCCCACCCCCCGGTACACGATCTCGCCCGCGTCGGAGGTCTGCGGATCGTTGCCGAACACCCCGGCGAGGATGAACAGGACGATGAGCGGCAACGCCAGGGAGAACAGCACCGTCAGCGGGTCCCGCACGAACAGCTTCACCTCGATCCAGGTGAGCTTGGCGAGGGTGCGCATCACTCCTCCCCCCTGGTGAGCATGAGGAACACGTCCTCCAGCGTCGGCTGCTCCACCCGAAGGTCGTCGGGGACCTCGCCCCGCTCCACCAGGCTCGCCGCCACCAGTGTCACGACTGGACCGGAGCCGTGCACCGTCACCGCCGCGCCCCGCCGCTCCACTGCGCTCACCCCCCGCACCTCCCGCAGCCACTCGACGTCCTCGAGGGTGGTGGTGAACGAGACCCGCACCCCGGCGCCGTGGCGCAGGATGAGGCGCTCTGGGGTGTCGAGGTCGACCACCCGTTTGTCGTCGATGATGGCGACCCGGTCGCACAAGGTCTCGGCCTCGTCCATGAAGTGGGTGACGAGCACCACGGTGGTGCCCCGGTCCCGGATACGACGCACCAGGTCCCAGGCGACCCGGCGCGCCGCCGGATCGAGCCCGGTCGTCATCTCGTCGAGAAAGACCAGTTCGGGGTCGTTCACCAGCGCGAGCGCCACGAAGAGGCGCTGCTGCTGACCGCCGGAGAGCTCGCCGAAGGGGGTGGTGCGCTTGTCGGCAAGGCCCCACTCGATCATCACCTCCAACCAGTCCCGGCTGCCGGCGGTGAGGGAGGAGAAGAGGTCGAGCGCCTCCCACACCTTGATCCGCTCCGGCAACGCCGACTCCTGGAGCTGGGATCCGATGCGGCGCCGCAGCCGGTCGGCGTCGCGGCGGGGATCGAGCCCGAGCACCTGGATCTCCCCGCCATCGATGTCACGCAGCCCTTGGAGGCATTCGACGATGGTGGTCTTCCCGGCGCCGTTGGGACCGAGGATGCCGAAGATCTCGCCCTGCGACACTTCGAAGGAGACGTCGGCAATCGCGGTGAGGTCGCCGTAGCGCTTCTCGAGATGCTCGATGCTGATCACCGGCTCCATGCAGGCTCCTCACCCTGGGGGTGGCCGAGAGGCAGACTGTAACCGTGACCTTCGCCTCTGGCCGGGCCCAGGGCAAGAATGCCACGCTGGGCGCACCGGAGGCACGATCCGATGCGCACCAGCACGTTCTCGATGAAGGTCACCCGCCGCGCCGTGGTGGCGGCCGTCGCCATCGCGTCCTTGCTCCTGGGAATGGGGGTGGCACGGGCCACCGACGACACGACCACCACCGTCGTCGATCACACCGAAGAGTGGTATCCGGGCACCGCGGCCGGCGATCCGTCGGTGGCGCTCTACTTCATCTACTCCGAGACCTGCCCCCACTGCACCGCGGCCAAGCCGTTCATCAACAGCCTCGAGGAGACCTACGACTGGCTGAAAGTGACCCGGATCAGTGTCCAGTCCTACACCCCCGAGGAAGCCGACCTGGTGATCAGCCTCGAGGACAGCATCGGTCAGTCCTCCCAGTACGTCCCCACCTTCCTCTACTGCGAGCGGCTGGACGTCGGCTACGACGACGCCGAGGGTGTCGGGGCCGAGTTGGAGAGCAACCTCAAGGCCTGCTGGGACGCCATTGAAGCCGAGCAGGCGCCGCCGCCGGCCGAAGACGACGACCTGTCCTTGCCGGTGCTGGGCGACATCGACCCCGACGCGGTGTCGCTGCCCCTCTTCACCC
>CAYUDA010000246.1:0-2860 GCA_964443425.1 uncultured Acidimicrobiaceae bacterium | reverse complement strand
GGGGCCGGCCTGTTCGTGGCGCAGATCCTGGTGGCGCGGGGCCGCCCCTTCGTCCTCGCCACGGCCTGGCTCGTCGCGGTGGTGGCGGCGGCGATCGTGCTCTCTGCAACCGGAGGCGAGATCGAGGTGCGGGTTTCGCTGGCGTTCCTGGTGGGAGAGGTGGTGGCATTGGCGGCGCTGGTGTTGGGGGCGGTGGCGAGAGCACCCGATGAGTCGACGATCGGCACCGGGTACCTGCTGGCGAAGCGCACGATGGACATCGCGGTCGCCACCTTGGCGATCGTGCTGTCGGCGCCGCTGCTGCTGGTGGCGGTGGTTGTCGTGAAGCTCGATTCCCGCGGCCCGGCGTTCTTCCGCCAGGAGCGGTTGGGTCGCGGCGGCAAGCCGTTCGCCATGCTCAAGTTGCGGACGATGCGGACGGACGGGGGCGAGGACGTGTTCATCGAGCACCTCGCCCGGTTGGAGGCTGCCCGTCACGACTCGGCCGGTCACGCCATCAGGATCGAGGACGATCCCCGGGTGACCCGGGTGGGCCGGTTGCTGCGACGCTCGTCCCTCGACGAGCTCCCCAATCTGTGGAACGTGTTGAAGGGCCCCATGTCGCTGGTGGGACCGCGACCGCTGGTGCCGGAGGAGGCGGCGCTGGTCGGTCTCGACAGCCCCCGGTTCTCGGTGAAGCCGGGGGTCACCGGGCTCGCCCAGGTCACCGGGCGGGACACCATCGACCTCGACGCGCGTACCCGCCTCGACCTCGACTACGTCGAGCGGCGGAGCGGACGCCTCGACGCCGCCATCCTGCGCCGCACCGTGCTCGCCGTGTTCCGCCAGCCCGGTCAGTGAAGGGATGAAATCGCCCGGCGGTGGTGTTGTGGGAGGCACCATGGACGACATCGCGACATTGCTGGGACGGGCCGACACCTCCGTGGCGGTGGTGGGGGCGACCGACGATCCGGACAAGTACGGCTCGGTCATCTACCGCGACCTCAAGGCGAAGGGCTTCAGGGTGTTCCCGGTCAACCCGAACCGGGACGAGGTCGACGGCGACCCGGCCTTCCCGTCGCTGACCGCCCTGCCGGAGCGCCCCACCATCGTCGACATCGTGGTCCCACCCGCGGTGACTCTCGGCGTGCTTCAAACCTGCCTCGATCTCGGACTCACCAACGTCTGGATCCAGCCGGGTGCCGAGAGCCCGGCGGTGATCTCCTTCATCCAGGAGCACGGCTTCAACTTCATGGCGAACGCCTGCATCATGGTGCAGAGCCGGCTGCGAGGCCGCACCCGCGCCTGAGGGGCCGACGCGAGGGTCGTCGCTTCGCGGCCGAGCTTCGACCAGAATGCGCCGCGATGAGGATCGCGGATGTGCAGACCGGCGGTAGTCCCGTCGCGACGTCCGAAGCCGGACCGTCGCTGGCGGAGCTGCGCTACGACATCACCACCGTCGCCGGCATCGCCTCCGTCGACCTCGACCTGCGACCCGCCGGGCCGCCTGTGTTGCGGGCCCAGCTCGACGGGACCCGGGCCGCAGAGGAGGTCGCAGCCGAGCTGCAGCAGATCCTGGCCGGCGCCGGAGTGGCGTCATCGCCCCCTCCGCCTCTCGCGGCACCGGCGCCAGATCCCGAGCCGGTGGTGTGGCAGACCGCCGCGCCGCCGCCGCCCGAGCATGGATCCCCGGTGGGGAACTCGATGACCTTTGACGTATCCGCTCCGGTGGCGTCGGTGACCCCGCTGCCGGCGGCGACCCGCTCCCGGCTCGAACTGGTCACCGTGGAAGAGACCCGGGCCGGGGTGGCGGTGCGGGCCGCCGATTCCGCCGGCCGCATGGTGGTGGCGCCCGTCGACGACCCGGCCACCCTCAACGCCGTGATCGTCTCTGCCATTGCCCGCCTCGCCGGTGAGGCGCCGGCTCCGGCCCTGCTCGGGGCCGAGCTGAAGGACCTTGGCGGCATCAGGGTCCTCACCGTGGTGATGGGCCTCGCCGATGGCCGTCGCGCCGTCGGTGCCGCCCCCTTCGACGGCGGCATGCCGTTCACGCTGGGGCGGGCGATCTGGGAGGCGCTCGCCGCGTCCCGCTGACGTCGTCAGGGACGCGAGATGAGCTGATCCACCGGGGCGAAGTCGTCGCGCAGCAGCCGGGCTCCGGCGACGAACTCGTCGATCCCGGCACCGGACAGCACCTCCTCTGCGCCGTCCCGGCTCGCGATGCGCTCGGTCACCGCGGCGGGGTCGAGGGGAGCATCGGAGCCCACCAGCACGAAGTTGCCGCCTGCCTCCCCGGCGAGGAAGTCGCCGGGTGCGATCACCAGCACCGTGTCGAAGACGGCGGCGAAGGTGGCGGTCTCGGCCCGGGCGAACCCAAGCGGCGGGTAGTCGATGAGGTTGAGGACCAGCATCCCGCCGGCGTCGAGACGGGCGGCGACCTCGGTGAGGTACTCCTCGGTGGTGAGGTGCCACGGGACCGCCGGTCCGCTGAAGGCGTCGCCGACGACGAGGTCGAAGGAGCCCGGCTCGGTGGTGTCGAGGGTGAGGCGGGCGTCGCCGGTGACCACCACCATGTCGGCGCCGGTGGTGAGGCCCAGCTCTCGTTCCGCCACCTCCACCACGCCGGGGTCGAGTTCGAGGACGACGTTGCGGGTGCCGGGGCGGGTGGCGGCGAGGTAGCGGGGGAGGGTGAACCCGCCGCCACCGATCGAGAGCACCCGGAGCGGCCCGGCGGGCGTCACGGCGGCGATGACGTCGGCCATGACCCGGGCGTAGCGGAACTCGAGGTAGGTGGGGTCTGCCAGGTCGACGTAGGAGTTGCGCAGGGTGTCGAGCCACAGGATGCGGCCGGTGGGGCGGGCCGGGTCGACCTCGACCCGGA
>CAYUDA010000245.1:0-2863 GCA_964443425.1 uncultured Acidimicrobiaceae bacterium | reverse complement strand
CGGGGCGGGTGGCACCCGCCCTCGTCGCCGAAGCCCGCACCATGGCCGCCTGGCTCGGCCTCGACGACGTCGCCGTCGGCACTGCCGGGGACCTGGCGCCTGGGCTGCGACGGGCCGCCACCTAGCCTCCCGCAGGCTCCGTTCGCGCCGCTATCGTCAGCAGGGAGGGGACGACACCACGGAGGACAGAATGATCGACTTCCAGGATCGGGTCGCGGTGGTCACCGGCGCCGGCGGCGGGCTCGGCAGGGCGCACGCCCTCCTCCTCGCCGCCCGGGGCGCCGCAGTCGTCGTCAACGACGTCGGTGGCACCGTCCATGGGGAGGGCGCCAGCGCCGAATCGGCCGACGCGGTCGTCGCCGAGATCAAAGCCGCCGGGGGCCGGGCCGTCGCCGACCACTCCTCGGTATCCGACCCGGAGCACGCCGCCGGCATCGTCCAGGCGGCCCTCGACCACTTCGGGGGCATCGACGTCGTGGTCAACAACGCCGGGATCCTCCGCGACCAGTCCTTCGCCAAGCTCGACCTCGACGACCTCCACGCCGTGCTCGACGTGCACCTGCGAGGCGCCTTCTACGTCACCCGGCCCGCCTTCGCCCACATGAAGCAGCAGGGCTACGGGCGCATCGTGCTCACCACCAGCGCCAGCGGCCTGCTCGGCAACTTCGGGCAGGCCGGCTACGCCGCCGCCAAGATGGGCCTCGTAGGGCTCATGAACGTGCTCAAGCTCGAAGGCGCCAACCACGGCATCAAGATCAACGCGGTGGCGCCGATCGCCCACACCCGCATGACCGCCGGGGTGTTCGGCGACGCCCTCAGCGGACTCACCCCCGAGCTGGTGTCCCCGGTCGTCGCCTACCTGGCATCGGAGCAGTGCGAGGTGTCGGGAGAGATCTGGTCCGCCGGCGGCGGGTCGGTGAGCCGCTACTTCGTCGCCCTCACCGACGGCTACTTCAAACACCCCGACGAGGGGCCGCTCACCGTCGAGGACGTCGCCGCCAACCTCCGTGAGATCCGCTCCGAGGACGACTACGCGGTGCCCTATTCGGTCCAGGACGAGTTCGCCAAGCTCGGGCCCCGCCTCCTCGGGTGAACGCACCTGCCCCGCCCCCGTCCGGTGCGCCCAAGAGCCAATGGAGGGCATGGGCCCGGGAGCGGCGGGCCGGGATCGACTGGGTCGCCGCCTCCGCCGCCATCGTGGCGGTGCTGGCAGGCTGGGAGCCGCTGGCGGCAGCTCGCACCACCCTGCTGTACCTGCCGCTGCCCGACGAGATCGATCTGATGGCGCTGCGGGACGCCGGGCTTGGAGCGCGTTTCGTCACCACCCGCACCCCCGACCGGGGCGGCGAGTTGACGGTGCACGACCTCGACGGTCCACTCCAAGTGCACCGCCACGGGTTCCTGCAACCCCACCCGAAGACGCCGCAGATCGATCCGGAGGAGATCGACGTGCTGTTGCTGCCGGGGCTCGCCTTCGACCTCTACGGCAACCGGCTGGGCCGCGGCGCCGGCTACTTCGACCGGCTGCTGCCCCGCTGCCGGGACGGCGCGACCCGGGTCGGGGTGGTGCCGGCCGAGCTCGTCGTCGATCTGCTTCCGGTCGACGACCGCGACGTGCAGGTGGGGATGCTCGCCACCGAGGAGGGCGTGGTCGAGGTGGCGCCCGGCGACGGTCAGTCCCGCACGACCCGGTAGCCGGCGCGCGCCAGCGCCTCCACCGCCCGGCTCAGCTCACCCTCCGGGACGAGCACCAGGTCGGTGTCGTAGGTGGAGACGGCGAAGATGCTCACCTCCACCGTCGCCAACGTCTCGGCGATGCGGGCCAGCACCCCGACGAGGCCGAAGTCGAGGGGGCCGGTCACCTGCAACGCCCGCCAGAGCCTGGCGGCGGTCACGTTCTCCGGCACCGCCTCGTCGGCGCAGAGGATCGACAGCTCGGTCTCGGTGCGGGTCACCGAGGTCACCGGGCCGGTCCCGGCCCACGCCGGTACCTCGTCGCCGGGGTCGAGCCGGGCCACGGCGAGCCTCCCGGGAAGCACGCGGAGACGCAGCGGAGGTGTCATGTCGTGGAGCATAGGCAGCCGACATGCGGCCACGACGGCGAGCCGGCGGGTACGATTCCACCAGACCGCAATCTCGGTCATCACCCTGGTACGGCGATTCGCCGCCAGGCCATTCGGAGGGAGGGACGAACGATGACAGACTGGAGCGACGCCACGGCCCTGATCGTCGTCGACGTCCAGGCCGGGTTCACCGACGAAACCTACTGGGGACCGCGCAACAACCCGCTCTCGGAGACCAACATCGAGAAGCTCGTCGCCGCCTGGCGCGACCAGGGCTGGCCGATCGTCTACGTGCGGCACGACTCCACCACACCCGGCTCGCCGCTCCGAGCCGGGACCGCCGGAAACCACTTCATGCCGTTCCTGCAGTCGGTCGAACCCGACCTGCTGGTGTCGAAGTCGGTGCATTCGGCGTTCCTCGGTGAGCCCGACCTGCACAGCTGGCTCACCGACCGCAACATTCGCTCCGTGGCGGTGTGCGGCATCCAGACCAACATGTGCTGCGAGACGACGGCACGCAACGCCAGCGACCTGGGGTACTCGCTGCTGTTCATCCTCGACGCCACCCACACCTTCGACATCACCAGCGGCAGCTCGGGCAAGGTGTACCGGGCCCGGGAGCTGTCCCGCTACACGGCAGTGAACATCGGGGCCAGCTTCGGGCAGGTCGTGTACACCGCCGAACTGCTCGGAGGCATCGAGGACTAGGGGGAGAGGGTCGCGGCGGGGGACTGCGGGCACCGCCCCCCCGGGGGGGGGTGGCGGCGGGGCCGGGGCGCCCCCCGGCCGCCCCGAGGGGC
>CAYUDA010000244.1:0-2866 GCA_964443425.1 uncultured Acidimicrobiaceae bacterium | reverse complement strand
CCGTCACCCTGCCCCTGGCCGTCACCCTGGCTCGCCTCCCGGTCGCGGGCATCGGCGAGCCCACGTTGAGCGTCGCGCACCGCGGAGCGGGCGTCGGCCAGGTCCTCGGCCGAGGCCACCCGCTCCCCCGCCGCATTCATGGCGTCGATGGCGCGGTCCAGCGCCGCACCCGGATCCCCCTCGCTGGAGAGCGCCTCGGCCGCTCCGGCGAGGGCACGCGCCAGGTCGGGAGCGGAGGCATCGAGCTGGCCCGCCAGCTCCTCCAGCGTGGCCGCGGCGGCGGCGCGGGCGTCGGCCGGCATCGTCGCCCCGCCGTCCCGGAGGTCTTCGAGCTGGGAGAGGGCATCGTCACCGGACGCGACCGGGTCCTGGCGGAGTCGTTCGTCAAGACCCTCGAGGGCTGTCTTGAGGGGGAGAGCCTGCGAATCATCGAGCTCGGCGAGGTCCTGGCGGGTGTCACCGAGCCGTTGGACCGCCTCGTCGAGGCTCTGTGAGTGACGCAGCTCCTCGGCCGCCTCCCGCAGCGCCTCGGCCATCTCCTCGGTGGTGGCTTCCTCGGCCGCCACCTCCAGCTCGTCGGCGGCCACGTCCACCACGGCCGCGATCTCCTCCCGCTGCCGCTGCTCGGCATCGGCAGGGGACGGCGGGATGGCGAGCAACAGCGACGCCACCACCGCCAGCAGGGTGAGTCCGACGAGCCTCCTCCCCGGCAGCACCGAGCCGAACCCCTCCAAGCTGCGGTCCTCCGCCCAGGCCGAGGACCGTCCGATCTGGCGCTCTTCGAGGTCGCTGCGAACCTGGCGGCGGAGCAGCTCGAGCGTGGTGCTGAGTTGGTCCCGACCGTGGAGCCGCTGGTCAACGGCGAGGGCCGCGGCACCGTCACCGGGCCGGGTGACCAGGCTCGCCACCACCGCCCCGACGACGCCCACCGCGGCGGTGACCAGCACCGTCTCCTCCGCCCATGGCAGCACCCGGCGCCGGGCCAGGCCGAGGAGCAGGGCCCCTCCGGCGGCCACCATCCCCACCGCCGCAACGCTCCACTGCAGCGCCCGTGCGATCACCATGCGACGGCGGGCCGCCACGATCAGGCGGCGGATCGACTCAGGAGGCACCCGACGTCTCCTTTCTCCGCAGCAGGCGCAACCGACGCCGCGGTACCTTGACGGCGCGGGCAGCCGCCACCAGCGCCAGCAGCGTGAGGAGGACCTCGAACAGCAGCGTCCGCAGCCACACCGGTCCCCGGATCGGCGCCACCGTGGTGGTGGTGGCGAACTGGGCTGCGGCCGAGCCTCCGAACACCATGTCATCGACGATGCCCGGCTCCGCGAAGCCGCCCGTTCCCACGTCGACACCGTAGACGCCGTAGAGGTTGCCGACGCTGCTGGCCGCGTACCCTTGCCGCTTCAGCAGCACCTGCCAGAACGGGGTGTAGGGCGAGTCGACCACGTCGGGACGGAAGTCGAGCACGTCGGAGGAGGCGTCCACCAATCCGATGTAGGGACTGAGCCAGGAGGTGTACAGCTCCCGACCGGCGTCGCGGGGCACCCCCGCCACGATCCGTGTCGGCCCCAGATCCTGCTGGTCGGGACCGACCAGGTACACCTCGGCAAGCACCAGGGCGAGGGACCCGATGACGAGGCCGACCGCCACCACGTACGACCCGAGGACCGCCCCCTGCACGCTCTTCGCCCGCGACGAGATCCACATCGACACCGCCCCCACCATCACCGAGGTGGCGGCCACCATCCCGACCCCGGCGACGGCGTTCCAGATCGTCACCCCGCCGAGCAGCACAGGGATCGCCAGCAACGGCACGGTGGCGACCAGCAGCAGCAAGACAAAGGCGAGGGACGACATCAACTTGCCGACGACGATCCGCCACGCGGTGAGCTGGCTCACCTGGAGCAACGGCAGGGTCTGGCGCTCCCGCTCCCCCACGATCGCCACCGCCGCCTGTCCCGGGACGACGAAGACCACCGCGGTGAGCAGGCCGATCAGGACCGCGTGGAGGATGAAGCGCCCCATCGAGGCGGAGGCGAACAGCGAGCCGAGGCTGACGTACCCGAGCGACGACAGGCTGCTCTCGGCACTGCTGCGGGCGTAGACGTAGGCGAGGAACGTGAGGGCGCCCGCCGCCAGCACCCAGGCCCCGAGCAACAGCGGGGACCGCAGGGTTCGGAACCGTTCCTGGAGTTCACGGCGAGCCACCGGGTTCACGGTTCCACCTCCCCCGGCGGCGCCGCGCCATCCCCTCCGGCCGTCCCGTCTCCGTTTGCGGTGATGGAGAGGAACAGCTCCTCGAGGCCGGCGGCCTCGACTCTCCAGTCGAACACCGCAACCCCGGCACCGACCACGGCGGCAAGCAACTCGGCGGAGCTGTGGTCGTCGCCGGCGAATTCGACCCGGAGCAGGTTGCGTTCCACCGCAACCGCCCCCACCTCTTGGCGCCCCCGCAGCACCTCCTCGGCGAGCTCGACACTGCCTTCGGTGACCTTGAGCGTGATCCGACCCCCGGTGGAGAGACGAGCCCGGATGTCGTCGACGCTGCCCTCGGCGAGAACCCGACCGTGGTCGACCACCGCGAGGTGGGAGCAGATGCCCTCCAGCTCGCTGAGGATGTGCGACGAGATGACGATGGTGCGCCCCATCCGGTTCAGCTCGGCGATGAGCTGCCGGAGCTGGACCCGGGCCCGCGGATCGAGACCGGACGCCGGCTCGTCGAGCACCAGCAGCTCCGGGTCGTGGACCAGGGCCCGGGCCAACGAGAGACGCTGTTTCATGCCCCGCGACAGGGTGTTGACGTCGGCGTCGGCCTTGTCCTCCAGGTCGACGAGGGCGAGCAGGTCGGCCACCACCGCGGGGCGGG
>CAYUDA010000243.1:0-2872 GCA_964443425.1 uncultured Acidimicrobiaceae bacterium | reverse complement strand
CCCACCTCGACGTGCTCAAGAACCTCACCATCGCCCAGCGCAAGGTGCTGAAGCGATCGGAGGACGAGGCGGTCGACGTCGCCACCCGGATGCTGGAGAGGGTCGGGCTCAGCGACAAGATCGCCGAGTACCCGCTGCGGCTCTCCGGGGGCCAGCAGCAACGGGTGGCGATCGCCCGGGCGCTGTGCATGAACCCGGACATGATGCTGTTCGACGAGCCGACCAGCGCCCTCGACCCGGAGCTGATCGGCGAGGTCCTCGACGTGATGCGGCTGCTGGCGAGCGAGGGCATGACGATGATGGTCGTCACCCACGAGATGGGCTTCGCCCAGCACGTCGCCGACCGCATCGTGTTCATGGACGAGGGGGTCATCGTCGAGCAGGGACCTCCCGAGAAGGTGCTGCTCGATCCCCAGCACGAACGGACCCGGCGGTTCCTGCGAGCCGTTCAGCACGACTAGCGCCATGCCGCCGGTGGTTCTCCGGCGCCGGACGGCCTCCACCTAAGCTGGCCGCGATGCAACGGAAGACGAAGATCATCGCCACCCTGGGCCCGGCGGTGGCCGACCCCGACGCCATCGACCGGCTCGTCGCCGCCGGCATGAACGTGGCCCGCCTCAACTTCTCCCACGGGGACCACCCCGGCCACCGCCGCTTCCTGGAGTGGGTGCGAGCCGCCTCCGCCCGGCGCGAGGTCCCGGTGGCGGTGCTCCAGGACATCCAGGGCCCCCGGATCCGGGTCGGCACCTTCCCCGGCGGCAGTGTCACGCTGGAGCCGGGAGCCCGGGTGGCGTTGGTGCCCGGCGAAGACGAAGGGACCGCGGAGCGCATCCACGTCGGGCATCTGGACCGTGCCTCCCTCACCGCCGGTGCCCGCATCCTCGTCTCCGACGGGTTGATCGTGCTCGAAGTCGAGGAATGGAACGGGGAACGGGCCACGGTCCGGGTCGTCGAGGGGGGCGACGTCCGCAACCACAAAGGGGTCGCCTTCCCGGGCATCCCGGTCGACGTCCCCATCGTCTCTGCCAAGGACGAGGAGGATCTGGCCTTCGGGCGGGAGATCGGCGTCGACCTGGTGGCGGCCTCGTTCGTGTCGAGTGGCCCGGACCTGCAGCGTGTCAAGGAGTTGGTGCCGGATACCCCGGTCATCGCCAAGATCGAGAGCGCAGTCGGCTACGGCAACCTCGACGGGATCCTCGACGAAGCGCACGGGATCATGGTCGCCCGCGGCGATCTCGGGGTCGAGCTGTCGTTCGAGAGCGTGCCCCGGGCCCAGATGGACATCCTGCGCCGCACCAACGCCCGGGCCCGGGTCTCCATCACCGCCACCGAGATGCTGGAGTCGATGACGTACTCGACCCGGCCTACCCGAGCCGAGGTGACCGACGTCTCGACCGCGGTGCTCGCCGGCACCGACGCCGTCATGCTCTCGGCCGAGACCGCGGTCGGCAAGTACCCGGTGCGGGCCGTCGCCGCCATGGATCGCATCTGCCGCGACGCCGAGACGAATCCCGGCTTCGACGGCAGCGCCGGCATCGAGTTCCTCAGAGACGAGGCCCGGTTCGCCTCCGCCGTCGCCCAGGCCTGCGTCGACGCCGCCGCCAGCCTCGAGCTGAGCACGGTGGTCGTCTTCACCGAATCGGGGAGCACCGCCCGCCTCATCTCCAAGTACCGGCCCCGGGCCGGCATCGTGGCCTACACCCCCCATCCCGACACCTACCGCCGCCTCGCCCTCTACCGGGGGGTCACTCCGTTCATGTTCGCCGCCGTCGACTCCACCGACGAGATGATGATGCACGCCGAGCAGGACCTGCTGGCACGAGGCATCGTCGAGCCCGGCGAGGGGTTCGTGCTCGCCGCCGGGGTTCCCCCCAACCAGAAGGCGACCACCAACGTGATGCGGTTGTCCAACGCCGGGGGGACGTGACGGAAACGGTGGGCGTAGGAGGCGTGCTGGTCGCTGGGACGGCGATCTCCTAGAGTCCCGCCGCAGGAGGTGCCGCGTGGGCCAGACGATCCAGGTCGCAACCGAGACGCTGGGCGAGGTCGCCCTCTTCTCCACCGACCGTAGCCTGACCGGGCAGGACGGCGCCGGCTTCGGCCGGGACGAGTCCGTGGTGCGGCCGACGTTCGCGTCCCGTCTCGCCGAGCGCCTCTTCGAGGCCGACCCCAACGTCGACCACGTGTACGTGGCATCCAACCAGGTCGTGGTGCGGCGCCGCTCCGAGTGGGTGCCCGAGACCGCAGAGGCGGCCGCCACCGTCATCGCCGAGTTCTTCCGCTTCTACCCCGACGAGTGAGACGGGCCGGCTACGGGGCGGGGTCCGGTCCCGGGTCCGGCTCCGGGGCGGTGTAGACCCCGAGGTTCACGGTCACGGTCGACCCGGCGTCGATGTAGCTCCCGCTCTCCGGGCTCTGGGTGATCACCGTCCCGTCCTGGGCCTCGTTGTCGACCGGCACGGTGGCCCCCTGGACGATGCCGAACCCCGCTCCCGACAAGGCAGCCTGGGCTGAGGCAAAGTCCTGCCCGATCACCCCCGGCACCAGGATCGGACACTCCACCGTGGCGTCGGGCATGTTGCACGGATGCACCCGGATGATGGTCGGGTAGGGGCGGTAGCGATGGGTCCAGGTCTGGCGCTCCTGGGAGCCGTCGGCGAAGGTCATGATGCGGGTGACGTCGACCGCCCATCCCTTGGATCCCTCGTCGACGACCTCGTCCTCCGGGGTGAGCTCCGGGTCCTCCTCGTAGACCTCCTCCGGGTCGGTGTAGCCGTAGCGGTCGGACTTCTCCGCATCGCACACCCGGCCGCCGGAGTTGCCGTAGAACTCGACCGTGATCGACGTCGAGGTGTACTGGGTCTTGATGATG
>CAYUDA010000242.1:0-2875 GCA_964443425.1 uncultured Acidimicrobiaceae bacterium | reverse complement strand
CGGGGTCGGTGACCGAGGCGTCCGGGACCCATGGCGCCGCCACCAGGTCGGCGCCGTCCACCGGCCCGGCGAAGATGCGCAGACCGTCGTCGCGGGCCGGACCGCACACGAAGCAGTACGGGTAGGTGCCGCCGGGCTGGAATCCCCGGTAGGCGGTGGTCGCCCGCTGTGCCGTGGCGAGATCGACAGCGGGGGGAACCGGGGCTTCCACGGAGCGGGCCACCCCGTCGGCGGCGAGGGCGCCGTCGTCGTACAGCTCGATCCGGTCGGTCCCGTTGCGCACCACCGGGATCGGGACGTCGAGGTGGAGCGGGCGCCGCAAGGTGACCTCGGCGTCGCCGTCACCCAGCAGCCGCGCCGCGGTGCCGCAGGCGTAGCCGCCGTTGGCTGCCTGCGGTGGGCCGCTGAACCGGGAGGGGATGACGACCTGCTCGTCCATGGGCGGTGACTCTACGCCACGGACAGGGCCGGGGAACGCCTATTCGGCGGTCCCACCGCGGGTGTCGTCGGCGGCAACGTCGCGCCGGGAACGACGGCGCCGCCACCACACGACCAGCCCGGCGAGCAGGAACAGCCACAGCAGCGGTAGCAGCCAACCGGCGGAGACGACCAAGGCGCCGCCCACCGTCTGCAGCATGCTCCAGCTGGCGGAGACGCCATCTGCAAAGCCGGGAAGGCCGCCGGGGTCGACGGTGTCGACGATGAAGGTGACGGTGGTGTCGGTGGTGCGACCCTCGACCGGGTTGCCGTCCTGGTCGACCGGGGTGGCGGTGACCTCGGTGCGGGTCCGCAGGTCACGGTCGGCGACGATCTCGGCCGCCAGCATCAGGTCCTGGCCGGGTTCGAGCAGAGCGGAGGGGTCGCCGTAGACCACGAGCAGGTCGGTGAGATCGAGGTCGAGCACGGTGTCGCTCACTTCGAAGCCGGTGAGAGGGGTGTCGCCGCTGTTGACGACGTCGAAGCAGAGGGTGACGTCGTCGCCCTCGTCGACGCTGAGGGCGTGAGCCTCGGGGCAGGAGTCGCCGCCATCGTGGCCGGAATAGGCGGTCACCTCGAGCTCGACCTCGGGGGAGCTGAGCGCTTCGGTGAGGTTGAGGGCGATGGTGGCGAGCGCCACCTGGCCCTGGACGGTGCGGAGCTGGCCGCGCAGCGTCTCGAGGGTGGTCTCCCGGTCGAGGAGCTGGCTCTCGAGCAGGGCGACGTCCTCGAGGTCGGTGGCGTTCTCGAGGAGGTCGCGCAGGCGGGCCACGCTCGTCTCGGCGGTGCTGATGCGGCTTTCGAGGTCGACGACCCGTTCGGTGACGTCCTCGGTGGAGACGTTCTGGACCCGTACCTCACCCAGTTCGCCGAACCGGGTCAGCGCCTCCTCGAAGTCGCCGGGCAGTACCTTGAAGGTGAGCAGGCTGGTCGGGGTCGCCCCGCCGGTGGACTGCTCGCCGTAGAGGTATCCGCCGAGCGAGGCGACGATGGCGCGGGCATCGGCGGAGGCCTGGGGGACGTCGGTGACCGCCACCGTCATCTCGGCCCGGTAGATGATGTCGCGGCCGAGGTCGGCGACGAGGGCGACCGAGACGGTGGAGGAGTCGGTCGAGGTACCGGCGTCGCCGTCGCTCTTCTCGGCATCCGGCGCTTCGAGGGGGGCGTTCCCGGCGTCGACGGCCGGACCCCGCTCCTCGGGATAGGCGGCAGCCGCGACGGTCACGTCGGGTGCGGCCATCTCGTCGTTGCTGCTGCAGGCCGCCGCCACCAGCGTGAGCACGAAGGCCAGGAGGACCGATGCGGCGATGGTCGAGGTGCGCTTCATGTTGGTTCTCCCGCTGTCGAGTTGCCGCTTGGACGCCGCCGCAGTCGGAGCAGGTTCCCACCGGCCTCGGCGCGGAGCGGGAAACCGGGGCGTCGCCTAGTCGCGATCGGGGTGGATGCGGTGCTCGTAGTCGATGAGGCGGCGCTCGTAGCTTTCCTCCATGAGCGGCGACGACACCAGGAAATCGGCGGTGGCGCGGTTGCAGGCGATCGGCAGGTTGTAGACGACCGCGATCCTCAGCAGGGCCTTGATGTCGACGTCATGGGGCTGGGTGAGGAGGGGGTCCCAGAAGAAGATGACGATGTCGAGTTCGCCCTCGGCGATGCGAGCCCCCATCTGCTGGTCACCGCCCAATGGCCCGCTCCGAAAACGGGTCACCTCGAGGTTGAGGGAGGCGGCGATGAGGCCGCCGGTGGTTCCGGTGGCGAAGAGACGATGTTGGGCGAGCGCCTCCCGGTTGAAGGCGGCCCAGCCGAGCAGATCTGCCTTGCGGCTGTCGTGGGCGATGAGGGCGATGTTCTTGCGTCGCGCCATCGTGACCGAGTCCGAGTACTCGTCAGATCCGGTCACCGTGGGGGGCAGGGTCACGAGCCACCTCCGTCTCGTTGTCGCGATGGCCGGTCTAGCACACGGGGATGACGGAACGGTGACAAGGTGGTTGCCGGGGCGTGAACGGGCGACGACGATCAAGGTTGCCTGCCACGACGCCGATTGGTCCAGGAGCCTGCGGAAGGGGATTCATGCGGACGCGGATCACAGTCCTCACGTTGTTGGTGACGGCGGCGCTGGCCGCCGCTCCCGTCGCCGGATCGGCCCAGACGCCCGACTTGTCGCCGGGCGGAACCTTCCTGGACGACGACCTGTCCCCCTACGAGCCTTCGATCGAGGCGATCGCCGCCGAGGGCATCACCCTGGGTTGCGGCCCGGTCGAGTTCTGCCCCAACGATCCCGTCACCCGGGGTCAGATGGCGGCGTTCCTGGTGCGAGCCCTGCATCTCACCGCCAACACTGCTCCCGGGTTCGTCGACGACGACGGTTCGGTCTTCGAGACCGACATCGAGAAGCTGGCAA
>CAYUDA010000241.1:0-2878 GCA_964443425.1 uncultured Acidimicrobiaceae bacterium | reverse complement strand
GACCCCGATCGACTTCGGCGACGTCTGCGTCAACTACGACAAGGCGGCGTTCGCCTCATCCGGACTGCCGGTGCCTGCCACGCTGCGGGATCTGACGGACCCGCGCTACGACGGCATGCTGGTGGTGGAGGACCCGGCCACCTCGTCGCCGGGCCTCGCCTTCCTGCTGGCAACGATCGCCACCTTCCCTGAGGGCGGCGGCTACGACTGGCTCGACTTCTGGTCCGACCTCGCCGCCAACGACGTGCTCGTCACCTCCGGATGGGAGGAGGCGTACTACGGGTCGTTCTCGGGTGGTTCCGGCGAAGGTGACCGGCCCCTGGTCGTTTCGTACGCCTCGTCGCCGCCGGTGGAGGTCTACTACGCCGATCCGCCGGTCGCCGAGGCACCCACCGGGGTGATCACCGACGGCTGCTTCCGTCAGATCGAGTTCGCCGGCATCCTCGCCGGGACCCCCTTCCCGGAGGCGGCGGGCCGGCTCGTCGACTTCCTGCTCTCGAACACGTTCCAGGAGGACATGCCGCTCACCATGTTCGTGTTCCCTGCCAGCACCGAGGCGACCCTCCCACCTGTGTTCGTCGACAACGCCACCGTTCCCGACCACACCGCCACCATCGATCCCGCCACCATCGACGCCCTTCGGGAGGAATGGATCGACCAGTGGACCGACGCCGTTCGCTGAGCCGGGCCCGCCGCGCCGGGCGCCTCGGATCCGCCCTTCTGGTGGCGGTGCCGGTGGGGTTCCTCGGGTACTTCTTCGTGTACCCGGTGGTGACGATCATTGTCACCGGCCTCGCTCCCGACGGGCGCCTCGACCTGGCGCCGTTCGAGGCGGTCTTCTCGCGCCCTTCCCTGCTCGGTGTCGCCTGGTTCACCCTGTGGCAGGCGGTCGCCTCCACCGTGCTCACTCTGCTCGTCGGCCTTCCCGGCGCCTACGTGCTGGCCCGCTACGACTTCCCGGGGCGGCGCCTGGTGCGGGCCGGAGTGACGGTGCCGTTCGTGCTGCCGACGGTGGTGGTGGGGACCGCCTTCCTCGCCCTGCTGGGCCCGGGCGGACCCCTCGGAGTCGACCTGCGCCGCACCGTGTGGGCGATCCTCATCGCCCACGTGTTCTTCAACTACGCGGTGGTGGTGCGCACCGTGGGGAGCTACTGGGAGCGGCTCGACCCGTCCTTGGAGCAGGCGGCCCGGGTGTTGGGCGCGAACCGCTGGCAGACGTTCCGGGAGGTGACGCTGCCGCTGCTGCGGCCCGCCATCGCCTCGGCCGCCTCCATCGTGTTCCTCTTCACGTTCACGTCGTTCGGGGTGATCCTGATCCTCGGCGGGCTGCGCCATGCCACCCTCGAGGTGGAGATCTGGCGCCAGGCGACTGCGTTGCTCGACTTCCCGGTGGCGGCCGCCTTGGCGGTGCTGCAGCTCGTCGGGGTGTCGGCGATCCTCGTCGCGTACTCCCGGTACCAGCAGCGCCGCAGCCACCAGTTCCGGCTCCGTGCTGCCGCGGCCACGGCCCGCCGCCCCTCCGGATGGGGTGCCCGTGCCATGCTGGCCGCCAACCTCGGGTTCATGGCGGCGCTGTTGGGCACTCCCCTGCTGGTGCTGGTGTTCCGTTCGGTGCGGACCTCGGGCGGGCTCGGCTTCGACTTCTACCGCGGCTTGACCGAGCGCAGCGGTGGAGCGTTGTTCGTGCCTCCCGCGACGGCGATCGGCAACTCGCTGCGCTTCGCCCTGCTCGCCACGGTGCTGGCGGTGGTGGTCGGGTTGGCGGCGTCGGCGGTGGTGACCTCCCGCCGCGGGGTGGCCGCCCGCACCTTCGACGCCCTGTTGATGCTGCCGCTCGGGACGTCGGCGGTGACCCTGGGGTTCGGCATGCTGCTCGCCCTCGACGTCCCCGTCGATCTGCGCACTTCGCTGTGGCTGATCCCGGTGGCGCATGCCTTGGTGGCGATCCCGTTCGTGGTGCGCACCGCGGTGCCGGTGATGCGCAGCATCCAGCAGCGGCTGCGCGACGCCGCCGCGGTGCTGGGGGCGTCGCCGGGCCGGGTGTGGCGGGAGGTCGACTTGCCGCTGGTGGCCCGGGCCGGCCTGGTCGGCGCCGGGTTCGCCTGCGCGGTGTCGCTCGGCGAGTTCGGAGCGACGTCGTTCCTGGCGCTGCCCACCAACCCGACGCTGCCCATCGCCATCTTCCGTCTCCTCGGCCAGCCGGGAGCGGTGACGTTCGGTCGGGCGATGGCGCTCAGCACCCTGCTCATGGTGCTCACCGGGCTGGCGGTGCTGGCGATCGAGCGGGTCCGGGTCGGCGAGCTGGGTGAGTTCTGATGCTGGAGTGCCGTGGCCTCACCGTGCGTTTCGGCGACCATCCCGCCCTCGCCGGGGTGGATCTGACGGTGCCGTCGGGCGCGGTGGTGGCGGTGATGGGTCCGTCCGGCTGCGGGAAGACGACGCTGCTGCGGGTGATCGCCGGGTTGCAGCGTGCCGCCACCGGCACGGTGGCGTGGGACGGCGAGCCCCTCGACGCGGTGCCGACCCACCGCCGCGGCTTCGGCATGATGTTCCAGGATCACGCCCTCTTCCCTCACCGGACCGTCGCCGGCAACGTCGAGTTCGGGTTGCGCATGGCGGGCATGGCCGCCCCCAGCCGGGCTCGGCGGGTTGCGGAGGTGCTCGATCTGGTGGGCCTCGCCGGCTACGACGACCGCTCCGTCGCCGACCTCTCCGGCGGTGAGCAGCAACGGGTCGCCCTGGCCCGCACCTTGGCCCCGTCGCCACGGCTCATCATGCTCGACGAGCCGCTCGGCTCCCTCGACCGGGCGCTGCGGGATCGTCTCATCGCCGAGATGCGGGGCATCTTCGCCGGCCTCGGCATCACGGTGGTCTACGT
>CAYUDA010000240.1:0-2884 GCA_964443425.1 uncultured Acidimicrobiaceae bacterium | reverse complement strand
AGAGGCGCTCCGCCTCCTCCATGTAGTGGGTGGTGTAGAGCACCGCCATGCCCTCACCGCTGAGGCGTTCGACGCTCTCGAGGATGGCGTTGCGGCTCTGCGGGTCGACGCCGACGGTCGGCTCGTCGAGCAGCAGCAGGCGCGGGGTGTGGAGCAGGCCGATGCCGATGTTGAGCCGGCGTTTCATGCCACCGGAGTACTTCTCGACCCGGTCGCCGGCGCGGTCGGTGAGGCCGGTGACCTCGAGCACCTCGGCGATGCGTTCCTGAGCCCTGGCGCGGGGCATGCCGTAGAGCCTGGCGAAGAAGGCGAGGTTCTCGGTGGCGGTCAGGTCGGGATAGACCGCGAGTTCCTGCGGCACCAGGCCGATGCCGCGCCGCACCTCGGTGGTGGAGGAGGTGAGAGGCTCGCCGTCGAGGGTGACGTCCCCGGCGTCGCGTTCCAGCAACCCCGTGACCATCGAGATCGTGGTGGTCTTCCCGGCGCCGTTGGGGCCGAGCAGCCCGTAGGTCTCCCCTTCGGCGATGTGGAAGCCGATCCCGTCCACCGCCACCAGGTCGCCGAACGCCTTGTGGAGATCGTGACATTCCAGTACATACGTCATGGCGTCCCCCTTGGCGCCCCGGACTCATGGGGTATCTCGGGCATGCGGCGATCGTAGCCGGGGTCCCGACGCGCACCGTCGATGTGAGTTCCGCTACGAGGCGGCGAACCACCGCGTGAACCACTCACGGGCCAGCGCGGCGACCTGACGCAACGTCCCCGGCTCCTCGAAGAGATGGGTGGCTCCTTCCACCACCTCGAGCTCGTGCTCGGCGGTGATCCGCTGCGCCGCCTCACGGTTGAGGTCCAGCACCACGGTGTCGTCGCCGCCGACGACGAGCAGGACCGGCGCCGCCACCTCCTCGATGTGGGAGGCCAGGTCGGGGCGCCCGCCTCGGCTCACCACGGCGCGCACCTGATCCCCCAGCAGGGCGGCGGCGTCGATGGCGGCGGCGGCTCCGGTGGAGGCGCCGAAGAGCCCGATCGGCAGTCCTTCGATCTTCGGCTCGTGCTGCATCTGCCCGACCGCTGCGACCAGCCGGTCGGTGAGGAGACGGATATCGAAGACGTTGGAGCGCTGGGTGCTCTCGTTGGGTGTGAGGAGATCGAACAGCAGGGTGGCATGGCCGCCGTGGTTGAGCCGGGTCGCCACGTCGGCGTTGCGCGGGCTGAGCCGGCTCGACCCGCTGCCGTGGGCGAATACGACCGTTCCCCGACAACCGCGAGGAACCGTCAATTCCCCGGGCAGACGCACGTTGCCGTGCCCGATCTCCACGTTCGATCGAAAGACTTCGATCACGGTGGATTCCTCCAATGTTTTCCCAGGCGAGTGTGCCCCTGCCCCCTGGCGTCCGCCAGAGGCGAAGGTCACCGTCGCGCCGGGCTCACTTCGCCGCGGTGCCTCGCACCACGAGACCGTCCAACAGTGAACGCGACGCCGCTGCGATCTCGGCGACGGCCTGTTCGAAGGCGGCTTCGTTGCGCCGCGACGGGTGGCGGAATCCGCTGATCTTGCGAACGAACTGCCGGGCGGCTGCCTCGATCTCGTCTTTGGTGACCGGGTGGTCCATGCCCCGGAGGGTCTTGATGCTGCGACACATGGGCTGCAGCCTACGTGCCGGCCGGGGAGGTGGCGGCGACCGCGATAGGATCGCGCCGCCTTCGAATACCGGGAGACGTAGGAATGGTGACAGAAGCCGATTACCGACTGCCCCGCACCGTGGTGCCGAGCCGCTATGACCTGACACTGGAGCCCGACCTCGAACGCCTCACGTTCGAAGGGTCGGAGACGGTGGCGGTCGAGGTGATCGAACCCGTCGACGAGATCGTGCTCAACGCCGTCGGCCTCGACATCGACGAGGTCACTCTGGCCCCGGCGTCGGGTGGCGAGGCGATCAGGGCCCGCGCCGAAGCCGATCCTGCCACCGAGCGGCTCACCCTCCACCTGGGACGGACCGCCGAACCGGGTGACTGGAAGCTCCATGCCTCCTTTCGCGGTGCGCTCGACAACGAGCTCGTCGGCTTCTACCGGTCCACCTACACCGACGCCGAAGGGAACCAGAAGACACTCGCCAGTTCCCAACTCCAGGCGACCGACGCCCGGCGGGCGTTCCCCTGCTGGGACGAGCCGGACCTCAAGGCCACGTTCGCCGTCACGCTGGTGGTGGCTGAGGAGCTGACCGCGATCTCCAACGGCCGTGAGATCGCCGCCGAGCCGATCGCCGACGGGCGGGTGGCACACCGCTTCGCCGAGACGATGGTGATGTCGACCTATCTGGTTGCCTTCGTGGTCGGAGAGCTCGACGTGACCGACCCGGTCGACGTCGACGGCATCCCGTTGCGGGTGGTGTCCACGCCGGGCAAGGAACGCCTGACGGACTTCGCCGTCGAGATCGCCGCCTTCGCCCTCCGCTACTTCGCCGACTACTACCGCATCCCCTACCCGGGGGACAAGCTCGACCTCATCGCCATCCCCGATTTCGCCTGGGGGGCGATGGAGAACGTCGGCGCGGTGACGTTCCGGGAGACGGCTCTGCTCGTCGACCGGAGAAAGGCCACCAAGAAGGAGCTGGCTCGCATCGCCGAGACGATCGCCCACGAGCTGGCCCACATGTGGTTCGGGGACCTGGTGACGATGAAGTGGTGGAACGGCATCTGGCTCAACGAGGCCTTCGCCACCTTCATGGAGCTGAAGTGCTCCGAGGCCTTCCGGCCGGAATGGAAGACCTGGCTCAACTTCACCGACTACCGGGCCCATTCGATGGACATCGACGGGCTCGCCACCACCCGGCCCATCGAGTTCCCGGTGGCCTCACCCGAGGACGCCAACGAGATGTTCGAC
>CAYUDA010000239.1:0-2898 GCA_964443425.1 uncultured Acidimicrobiaceae bacterium | reverse complement strand
TGGGGGAGCGGACCCGTGAAGGCAACGACCTCTTCCTGGAGATGCGGGAGTCGGGCGTGCTGGAGAAGACGGCGCTGGTGTTCGGCCAGATGGACGAGCCGCCGGGGGTGCGGCTTCGGGTGGCCCTCTCGGCGCTGACGATGGCCGAGTATTTCCGGGACGTGGACCGTCTCGACGTGCTGCTGTTCATCGACAACATCTTCCGTTTCACCCAGGCCGGCTCGGAGGTCTCGACCCTGCTCGGCCGCATGCCGTCGGCGGTGGGTTACCAGCCGACGCTGGCCGGGGAGATGGGGGCGCTGCAGGAGCGCATCACGTCGTTGAAGGGCCGTTCCATCACCTCGCTGCAGGCGATCTACGTGCCTGCCGACGACATCACCGACCCGGCGCCGCACACCGCCTTCTCCCACCTCGACGCCACCACGGTGCTGTCCCGGCCGCTGACCGCCCTCGGTATCTACCCGGCGGTCGATCCGCTCGACTCGACGAGCCGGGCGCTCGATCCGCAGATCGTCGGCGAAGAGCACTACGGGGTGGCGACCCAGGTGCAGCAGATCCTGCAGCGCTACAAGGACCTGCAGGACATCATCGCCATCCTCGGCATCGACGAGCTGTCGGAGGAGGACCGTCTCACCGTGTCCCGGGCCCGCCGCATCCAGAAGTTCCTCTCCCAGCCGATGTTCGTCGCCGCCCAGTTCACCGGGCAGGACGGTGTGTACACGCCGCTGGAGGAGACGATCGCCTCGTTCAAGGCCCTCATCGGCGGCGAGCTGGATCACCTGCCGGAGCAGGCCTTCTACATGGTGGGCGGAGCCGAGGACGTCCAGCGTCGGGCGAAGGAGATCGAGGCGGCCTGATGGACGACCTGCCCCTGTTCTCGGTCGACGTCGTCACCCCCGAGTCGGTGGTGTGGCAGGGCGACGCCCAGATGGTGATCGCCCGCACCACCGAGGGGGAGATCGGGATCCTGGCCGGCCACGAACCGACGATGGCGGCGCTGTCGACCGGGGTGGTGGAGATCCGGGTCGAGAAGAGGACGACGCTGGTCGGCATCCACGGCGGGTTCCTGCAGATCTTCCAGAACCAGGTGACGCTGCTCACCGACCGGGCCGAGATCAGCGACGGGGGCCGGGCGGACGCGGCGCGCCTCGCCGAGGAGCTGAGGGGTCTCGAGATTCCCGATTGAGGACGGTCAGCGGACCGTCTCGAGGTACAGCGTCGCGGTTGCTCCGGCTGGGAGCTCTGCGAGCTCCCAGCCGTCTGCGGTTGCGACCCCGGCGTCGGTGGACGCCGCGAGAATCGGGTCGCTCATGGGGTAGGGCACCGTCAAGCCCGAGATCGGTGCACTGCCCTCATTGGTGACCGTCACCGTGTACCGGCCTCCCACTTCGCCCGGCCCAAGCCGGGTGGAGGAGGCTACGACGACGGAAGGTTCCGCGTCAGACAGGTTCGGTGTCAGGCCGGCGGCGGGAACGACGCTGATCGTAAGGACCGCCACGGTGGCGATGATCAGGGCGTTGAGGCGCCGGCTGGGGACGGTGAGGTTCATGCCCGTATGGTCGTACGACCACTCTCGGTAGTCAACAGCAAACGGGGAGTGTTTCCGGGCCCGCCGGCGGGCTAGTCACTGACTAGTTGCTGCCATCGAGGGAGAGCACGAAGGTGTCGACCTGGGCGGGGAGGCCGCGGCCCACCGCCTCGGAGACGATCGGGAAGAAGAGGGTGGAGAGCACCCCCACCGACTCGATGGCGAGGGTCACCGTCACCGTGGTCGAGGCGTCGGTGTCGGCGGTGAGTTCGGCGGTGAGGTTGCCGGCGACTTCGCTGCCGTCGAGCCGCAGCTCCATGAGACGGTCGGGCTCGGAGTGCACCACGGTGGCCGAGCCGAGGTAGGTGCGAGGCCCGACGACGGTCTTCCAGCGGTAGGAGCGCAAGGCGCCGGTGTCGTCGTGGCGCGGGTCCCATACGTCCTTCACCGGGCCGAGGGCGGCCCAGGTGGCCGGCTCCTGGAGGCGCTGCCAGACGGTGTGGGCGGGCGCCGCGGCGACTGCCCGGTGGGTGAAGCGGGACTTCGGCATCGGTTGGGGGAGCATAGTGGGTACCGGCCCTGGAGCTTGCCGGCGGGGCGACCCGCGCTGCGCGGGGGTAACCTGGCCCGGCTCATGAGACGGCGATTCCTGCTCTCGGTCCTCGCAAGCGACGTCGCGGCCCTCGCCGTCGCCTTCGTCGTCGCCGGCGCGATCGTGTTCGGCACGCCGCTGTTCTGGAACGTCCACCCCGGCCCGAACGCGTCGCTGGGGCCGCTCATCGGCCTGGTGACCGCCGGACTGCTGATCGGTTCCTACCTGAGCGTCCAGATGTGGGCCCAGGGGGCGCCTCGCCCCTCCTACGGGCGGGCACTGACGATCCTCGGGTTCGAGGCGATGTTCGCCGCGGTGGGCGTGGTGCTGTTCCGCCCCTACTTTTCCCGGTCGTTCCTGGCGGTGACGCTCGGGGTGTGGCTGGTGGGGGCGAGCGTGCATCGGGCGATCCGGCGGCGCCGGCCGTGGACCGAGGCGCTGCTGTTGATCACCCCCGAGAAGGCGCTCATCGACGACCTGCGCGACGCAGCCCACGCCGACGTGATCGGCGTGTTCGACCCGTCCGACGAGCCGCCGAGCGAGCCGGTGTTCGGTTGCACCCTGGTGCCCGATTTGCGGCCGGTGATGGCAGATCGTATGGCCCAGTACATCTCTTCGTGGAACCTGGCCGGCTACCCGGTGCGGGCGCTGTCGACCGTGTACGAGGAGCACACCGGGCGGCTTCCGATGGTGCACCTCGCCGAGGGGTGGGAGCTGTCGGCCCCGGTGTCCCGCAACGAGTACGCCGGGGTGAAACGGGTCCTCGACGTGGTGTTGG
>CAYUDA010000238.1:0-2925 GCA_964443425.1 uncultured Acidimicrobiaceae bacterium | reverse complement strand
TGTGCCCCCGCTTTCCCCGTCTCCGCATGCTGGAGGGGTTGCTGGCGTTCTCCAACGCCTATCCCGGTGCGCATCTCGTGCCCCCCTCCGAAGTGGAGTCGGCGGTGCGGGAGCTGTCCCGCCTCCGGGCGTCCTCCCCGACAGCCCGCTCCTACATCCTCACCTCGCCGTGGCACGTGCCGTTGCGCTGGTTCTCCATCTTCGAACCGGAGGAACGGGAGCTCTACCAGGCCGGCGACGGGCTCTCGATCCGCTACCGGTGCACGGTGGAGGCCGGCCTGGAACGGGTGGAACACTCCGCCGACGTCCTCGACGAAGCGGGGTTCGACGAGGGCGTGATCGACCAGCTGCGCGGGCTGTCCGACTGGCTCGACGGGTTTCCGGGGGAAGCGCTGGTGGAACTGGACTACGCCGGGGTGGCGAGGCTGTTCAGCGATGGGGACCTCACCCTCGACGAGTCGGCCGCCGAGGTGGCGGCGAGCCTCGACGCCCTGGTGCGGCACGAGTACGAGGAGGCGGGGGTCTCCTACGCCGCGGTGGCGACCCGCTGGGCGAGGGCGCAGGCCCTCACCTACGTCAACTGACGAGGCCGACCGGGCGCCTCAGCCGGAGGCCGACTGTCCCTCTAGGGCGAGTTCGGCGAGCACGAGGGAGCCGACCGAGCCGGCGGCCGATCCGAGCGCAGGCGGGACCACAAAACCGTCGCCGCCGTGTTCCGGCAGCCCGGGGTAGTTGCCGAGCCGTTCCACCAGCTCGGAGCGGACCCGCGTGATGAGTCCCGGCATCTCGGAGACGCCGCCGCCGAGCACGATCCGCTCCGGGGCGACCGCGTAGACGATGTTGCGAAATCCCGCCGCCAGGTAGGACGCTTCCATGGCGAGGGCGGCCTCGAACTCGTCGCCTTCCAGCTCTTCGGCGCGGCGTCCCCACCGCTGGTTCATGGCGAACCCGCTCGCCATGCCTTCGAGGCAGTCGCCGTGGTATGGGCAGCCGCCGGGGTAGGTGTCGCCGTCGACGCGCGGGACGGTGACGTGGCCGATCTCGGGGTGGACCAGGCCGTGCACCGCGCCACCGTTGGCCACCACTCCGCCGCCGATCCCGGTGCCGACCGTGACGTAGACGTAGGTGTCGAGACCGGCAGCGGCGCCCCATCGACCCTCGGCGAGCGCCGCCCCGTTGACATCGGTGTCGAACCCGACCGGGACGTCGAGGGCGTCGGCGATCGGGCCGACCATGTCCGTACCGGACCAATGAGGCTTGGGGGTGTTGGTGATCGAGCCGTAGCGGGGTTCCCGTTGCCGTAGCTCGACGGGACCGAAGGAGGCGATTCCGACGGCGGCGATCTCGGCCTCGGAGGCCTCGAACTCGCGGAAGAACCGGATGGCGTGATCGATGGTGGGGCCGGGGCGGGTGGTGTCGATGCGGGTCCTGGCCCGGATGTCGTCGGGGCCGGTACCGACGACACAGACGAATTTGGTGCCTCCCGCCTCGATGCCGCCGAAAAGCCGTTCTGGGCTCTGTGGTGCGTCGTGGTTCACTGGTCCTCCATCGCCCAGTCCTGCGCGGATTCGAAATGGTGTCTCGGGATTGTGACAGTACACCGGCTGACCTGATCCCTTCTTCCCGGCATGCGAAGAATCGACTTCACCGATGGTTTCCGGACCCCTAGCATGAAGGTATGCCCCGCGCACTCCCGGTGATCATCCAGGGCGGCATGGGGGTGGGAGTCTCCGGATGGAGGCTGGCGAGCGCCGTTTCGGGAGCGGGCCAACTCGGCGTCGTCTCGGGCACCGGCGTCGACACCATCCTCGTGCGGCGACTGCAGTTGGGTGATCTCGAAGGTCACATCCGCCGCGCCCTCCGCGCCTTTCCCGTCCCGGATGTGGCGCGACGCATCCTCGACCGCTACTTCGTGCCGGGCGGCAAACGTGCCACCGAGCCGTACAGGGCGAAGCCGACCCCGAAGGCGGAGCCGTCGCGCCGCCTCCTCGATCTCCTCGTCGCCTCCAACTTCGTCGAGGTGTTCCTGGCGAAGGAGGGCCACGGGAGACCGGTCGGCATCAACTTCCTCGAGAAGATCCAACTCCCGACCTTGCCGTCGCTGTACGGGGCGATGCTCGCCGGGGTCGATTACGTGCTCATGGGCGCCGGGATCCCGAAGGCCATTCCCGCGTTCCTCGACCGGCTGGCTCAGGGGCTGCGGGTCGAGCTGAAGCTGGACGTGAAGGACACCAAGCCGGGCGAGGAGTACACGACCTCCTTCGACCCGGTCGAGTACGCCGGCGAGTCGCTGCCTCCCGTGAGCCGGCCCAAGTTCCTCGCCATCGTCTCCTCTCACGTGCTGGCCATCATGCTGGCTCGCAAGGTCTCTCCGCCGGTGGACGGATTCGTGGTGGAGGGACCCACCGCCGGTGGCCACAACGCCCCGCCACGGGGACGCCTCCAGCTGACCGAGGAAGGCGAGCCCCATTACGGGGAACGGGACGTCCCCGACTTGGAGGCGATCCGGGAGCTGGGTCTTCCCTTCTGGCTCGCTGGATCCCAGGCCGAGCCGGAGAGAGTGACCGAAGCCCTCGAATTGGGGGCGGCCGGGGTGCAGATCGGCACCGCCTTCGCCTACTGCGAGGAGTCGGGTTTCGAGGACGACGTGAAACGGCACGTGCTCAAGTTGAGCCAGGAGAAGCGTGCCCGGGTCTTCACCGACCCGGTGGCATCGCCGACGGGGTTCCCCTTCAAGGTGGTCCCGATCGAGGGCACCATGTCCGAGCCCGCCGAGTACGAGAAACGCAACCGCATCTGCGATCTCGGATACCTCCGCACCGCCTACCGCCGCGAGGACGGCACCCTTGGGTGGCGTTGCCCATCGGAGCCCGAGGCCGACTTCCTACGCAAGGGCGGTTCCGAGGAGGAGATGGTGGGTCGCAA
>CAYUDA010000237.1:0-2925 GCA_964443425.1 uncultured Acidimicrobiaceae bacterium | reverse complement strand
GGCTCTGCTTGCCGACCAAGAACCGCACCACCTTGAACCCGAATCGGGCGAGGCGGGCGACGAGCCGCAACAGCGGCGTGGTGACCCGGTCCCAGAAGCGGGTCGCCGGTGACGCCGGCTCGGGATGGGACGCCTCCTCGATGACCATGGCGACCTCGTCGCTGGGGGTGGCGGTCGACACCGGCATCCAGTCCCCCAGATCCCGAGCCCGCTCCGTGTCCGGCTGCTCACCGCTGAGGCGGGCGTGGCGGGCCTCGATGCTGCCGGCGTAGCGGACCGCGATCCGGTTGAGAGTCCCGAGGCCGAAGCTGAGGCGGCTCACCCGCACGACGTGGATGCCGTCGGCGGTCGTCTCCTCCTCGGCGGTCTTCTTCGGGACATGGATCGCCACCACGGTCACGTCGTGCCCGGCGCCGATCAGCGACTTCGCCTCCTTCTTGACGCGGGCGTCGTACTCGAAGGAGTTCTTGACGAACATGCAGACCTTCACGGTGTCCCCACCATGATCCGGGAGGCTAGCGGCGATCGCGCCGCTCGATCGGGGAAGCTCACTGCTCGGTGAGCTGCCGGTGCACCTCGGCGACGACCTCACGCTGGTGGCGGCGGATCGCCTCGACCGTGCCGCTCAGGTCGCCGGCGATCGTGTCCCGCGCTCCCAGCGCCCAGTCGACCACCTCGTCGAGCCTTCCCATCTCGTCGCTGCGCACCACGGCCCGTTCCATCCCCACCGAGCGGGCGAAGTCCCGCACCTTGGGCCGGTACTCGACGGCGACGAACGGGGTGCCGCATGCCGCCGCCAGGATCGAGGCGTGGAGGCGCTCACCGACCACCAGATCGGCGGCGGCGATCCCGCGCATCGTCTCGTCGAGGTCGGCGTAGCCGGCGACATAGGGGAGGTCGGGGGCGCCGGCGTCCCGCATCAGCTCCAGCAACCAGCGGTCGTCCTCGGGGAACGCCGCCATCAGCGCCACCTCGCGGCCTTCCCCGCGGAGGCGCCGGATGAGCGTTGCCAAGGCGGCGAACACGGCGGCGTCGTCCCCACCCCACAGGCTCCCGTCGGTGAAGACCGGGCACACCACCACCCGCCCCGGCGCCCGCTCGACCCCGTCGGGGGCGGAGAGCGCCAAGGCCGGGTCGCCGAAGACGTCGATGTCCCTCGCCACGTCCAGCTCGGCGAGGTGGCGCACCGAATCCGGTCCCCGGACCCCGGCGTAGAGGGCCGATTCGACGAACGCCCTCCATTCCTCCATCGGTTCGGTGACGCCCCAGAACTCGGGGCTGCGCACTCCGGTCCCGAGCATGACCCGCTCCAGCGTGGGCGCGTCCTGGCGCAGCATCCGGGTCAGGTAGTACCGGTTCGAGTTGACAAGGGTGCCGCCACCCACCAGCAGCGCCCGCGGGTCGGGGACTTCGGGCGCCAGGTTGGCCCATGGCAGGAGGCGACGGGTCGCCTCCAACATCGCCTCGTCCCCCAGGTTCTTCTTTCCCGTGAACCCGATGTACGACACCGGGATCGGGGCGCCCGCGTCCGGTTGCGGCGGGGGCGGCGCCGCCTCCCGGTGCATCCGGCGCCGCGCCGCCCGCACCACCCGGCGGCCCGCCTTGGCGGTCTCCCGGGGCCCGGTCGCCACCAGGTCGCGGGGACGGACCAGGCGGGCGGGAACCGCCACCTCCTCGTCGACGGTGGCGTGGTCGTTGATGAGCAGCTCGATGCGGCCCCGTTCCAGGGCGGCCGTCCAGGCGTCCCGCGGGTCGCCGTCGCGATCCTTCACCAGCTCGCGGCGCCGCATCGCTCCGAAGATGGGGAGGTCGTAGCGGCCCAGCTCCCGGTCGACCGCGAGCAGATCGTCGAGGCGGCGGTACTGGCGTCCCCCCGCGAGCCGGTAGGCGCAGCGCACCGCAGCCGTCCGCGGGTCACGGTCGAGGCGGGCGACGACGCGCTCGAGGAGGCGCCGGTCGATGCGAGCCCGGCCGTCGAGCAGCACCACGATCTCGCCGCGGGCTGCCTGCACCGCCCCCCGCAGGCCGGAGGCGGAGTCGATCAGGGCGAGGCGATCCGAGACCGCCGCCGCCGAGGCGAGGACGTCGAGCACCTCGCCGGGACCGACGAGGATCAGCTCGGCGTCGGGATACGTCGCCCGCGAGCACTCCGCCCACACCCGGGCGGCTTCCTCGTCCCCGGCCACCGTGACGATCCAGCTCACCTTCGGCACCGAGGCGAACGGGGTGGCCACCTTGCGGTAGAAGGGGTGGGGAACCAGGTCGGCCATGAGGGCGAGGGACCGTCGGCGGGCAGCCTCCCGGCCACCGGGGGCGTGGTCGTCGAGTTGGATCTGGTGGTAGGCGACCGCCCGGTTCTCGGGGATCACGAAGAGCCCGTCGTTCCAGAGACGCCAGGTCAGCTCGGTGTCCTCCCCACCCCACGACCGGAAGTGCGGAGAGAACCCGCCGGATGCCTCGAAGTTGCTCCTCGACACCGACAGGTTGGACGAGAGGCCGCTGCGGAAGGCGGCGTCGCCGAGCACGAGCTGCTTGGAGCGCCGGTAGACCACCCGGCGCCAGTCGCCGGGCACGACACCCCCGGCCGGATCACGAACGCCGCCTGCCGTCCCGGCGAGGTCGGCGCTCCCGGCGGCGATGGCGTCCGGGGTGAGGTCGGTCGAGTCGAGCGCCACCCGGGTCCCGGCGACCACCACGTTGCCGGCCCGGGCGTGCCAGAAGGCATGCCACCTCAGGAACTCGGGGCCGGGAATGCAGTCGGCGTCGAGGAACAGCACGACCTCGGCGCCGGTGGCGGCCGCTCCCCGGTTGCGGGCCCGGGGCGCCCCAAAGCCGTCCCGCTCCTGCCGCTCCACCCGCACCTCGACCCGATCGGCGTGGGAGGCGGCGATCGCCGCCCCGTCCTCGTCGGAGCCGTCGTCGACC
>CAYUDA010000236.1:0-2998 GCA_964443425.1 uncultured Acidimicrobiaceae bacterium | reverse complement strand
TCAGCCGCCGTGGGCGATGCCGCCGGTGCGGCGGGGATCTGCCGCTTCGAACAGCCAGGCGGGCGGATCGAACAGCACCGCCTGCACTCCACCGAAGTACATGGAGAGGTCCGGGAAGCGCCGCACCTGGATGTCGTCGAAGGGTCGCACCGGGATGCCGGGCTCGTAGGCGGCGGTAGGGACACCCTCGAAGACCTCGGCATGCACCCGGGGATGGTCGACGGCGTCGGTGAGGGCCATGCCGAGGTGGATGAAGTTGAGCAGCACGGAGCTGATGGCAGTGGTGATGCGGTCTGCCCCCGGGGAACCGATGGCAAGCACCGACCCGCTCCTGCTCCGCGCCACCGTCGGGGCCATGTTGGAGGCGAGCCTGGTCCCGGGCGCAAGGGCGTGCAGGCCCTGCGGGTTCAGTTCGAGCTCACCGAGCGAGTTGTTGAGCCAGAAGCCGGTCCCGTCGACGAGGGCGCCGGAGCCGTACCCGGCCGACACCGTGACCGAGCAGGCGTTGCCGTCGGAGTCGACCGTGGAGGTGTGGGTGGTCGAGGGGGCCGAGACGATGCCCTCGATGTCCCCCACCGCAGCCAGCGCCAGCAGGCGCTGAGCTTCTCCCTGGCGGTCGTGGTCGACGAGCAGCCGGGTGCGGTAGGTGAGCACCGCCCGCTGCACCCGGACCAGTGTCTCGATGTCGCCGGCCGACCAGGACTCGAAGGCACCGCCACCGAGGAGTAGCAGCATGGCGGCCATGCAGGCGCCACCGACCGCAGGGGGCGGGTTGGTGGCGACCGCCCACTCGTCGACGTCGACCCGGATCGGGGTTCGCACCGCGGCTTCGTACTCGGCCAGGTCACGACGGGTGAGTAGGCCGCCCCCCGCCTCGACCGCTTCGACGATCTTGGCGCCGAGATCGCCCCGGTAGAGGGCGTCGGTGCCTTCGGCGGCGAGCTGTCGCAGCGAGTCGGCGAGGTGCGGCACGTGCACCGTGTCCCCCGCCACCAGGTGGGTGCCGTCGGGATGGTGGATGACGTCGTAGCTGGTGGGGTCCCAGCCGAAGACCACCTCGTGGGAGTGGGCGAAGTACTCGGACGCGGCCGAGGAGAGGGGGAACCCCGCCTCCACCGCGGCGATCGCCGGCTCGAAGAGGGACGCCCAGGGCACCGACCCGTAGCGCTCCCAGGCGAGGCGAAGGCCGGCGAAAGCGCCCGGGGTGCCGACCGAGCCGTGGCCGACGACGGTGCGGGTCCAGCCCCCGTAGCTCATCTCGATCTCGCGGAGCCCTCCCCCGAACCGGTCCTTGGGAAGACCGCGGCCGGGCATCTCGATGCTGCCGTCGATGACGACGGGATCCTCCCCCTGGGGCCAGGCGGTCACGAACCCGCCGGAGCCGGGGGCGATGATGCCGGGTTCGGTGCACATGGAGGCGATGACGCCTGCGACGGCGGCGTCGAAGGCGTTGCCGCCCTGATCCGCGATGGCGGCTCCCGCGTCGGCGGCGATCTGCGAGCTGGAGGCGATGCTTACCCGGCGCATCGGGGCAATCTAGGGGCCGCGGCGCGCGGGCTCCAACACGGCGGGGCGCTCCGCTTCGGGCTGCGGGCTCAGGTCTCCGCGTCGGCCAGTTCGCAAGGCTTGGGATCGACCGAGTACGCGACGACCTCGAGGCGGCTGTGGCGGCCCTCCTGGGTCTGCCAGAAGCGGCGCTGCACCATGCCGGTGACCCACATCTCGCGGCCTGGTTCGGGCAGGTTGTCGGCCACCTCGTCAGGCGGATCCCACAAGGTGACCGGGACGACGTCGACGCGGCGGCGAGGGGTGTCGCTGCGCACCGTCACCAGGTAGCGGACGAGTCGGGAACCGGATTCGAAGACACGAAGCTCGGGAGCGGCGGCGAGCTTTCCGGAGAGGACGACGAGGTTGCAGTCCATGGGTGTGCACCTCCAGTGCGGGGGAAGTGCGGGTTCCTGCACCGTATCGGGGCACCGCGACACGAACCGGTCGGTCAGCCGGCGGCGACGATCAGCTCCTCGAGTTCGTCGATGCCGGGGAACCCGGGGTCGTGTTCCAGGATGCGGTTGCGGAGATCGCGGGCCTCGGTCCCGTTTCCGTCGAGGGCGGCGGCACGGGCCGCCACGTACCAGAGCTTGAGGTCCTCGGGGAAGGGCTCGTGGGTGAGGCGCTTGGGACGGGTGAGGCGTCGCGCCTCGGCGATGTCGCCCTGGTCGATCAGGAAGGAGGCGTAGACGACGGTTCCCTCCTTCATGACCGCCGGAGTGCCCCCGAGGTCCTGGAGCGCCTTCCAGGCGGTGGCGACGTCGTCGTCTCGCCCCTGGGCCCGCAGCACGTCCATCTCGACTGGAAGATGGGTGGTCTCACCGGTGACCCGGCGGTAGGTGCGCAGCTCGCGCAGTGCCTTCGACCAGTCCCCCACCCGGTAGGCGGCAAGTCCGAGGACCTCTCGCACGGTGGCGTCCCGCGGTGCGAGCTCCTTGGCCAGCTCCGCCTTGCGAACCGCCACGTGGTGGCGACCGTCGACGAAGGCCTCGGACGCTTCACCCAATGCCTCCAGTGCGGCGGCGACGCGGGGCGGTGGTGTCACCCGCGCCAGCTCCTCGACGACCCAGCGGGGAAGGCCGGCGGCGGCGCCCTTCAGGTCGCGGCGGGCCTTGGAGGTCCGGTCGGTCGACGCGGAGTCTCTCTTGCCGCGGTCGGCCGGGTCCCGTCGAGCCTTGGAGGAGCCGGAGACGGAACGGGAACCTCCCTTGCCGCCCCGACCGGCGCCACGGGTTGGCTGACCGGCCGCGCCGCCGCGGGCGGCAGGATTGGCGCGACGCGATCCGGACTTGCCCGCGCCGGCACCGCGGCGCGGTGCGCCGTCACGTCTGCGCTCACGATCCCGGCCGCGGTCGCCTCGCTCTCCAGCCACGGGATCCTCTCTCCTTCACATACGACGCGATTGAGGCCGCCCCGAAGGACGGCCTCAATCTACTGGTTGTCCGGCGGC
>CAYUDA010000235.1:0-3008 GCA_964443425.1 uncultured Acidimicrobiaceae bacterium | reverse complement strand
GTCACCCCGGTGGCCTCCACCGCGTTGAACACCTTGGCGACGAGCACGTCGACGATCGCCTCCTGGATCGAGGCGGCCACGTCTGGAAGCGGCGGCACCGTGCCTGCCGCCTTCGCCTTCTGGAGGAAGGTCACGACCGAGGTCTTGAGGCCGGAGAAGGAGAAGTCGAAGGGACGGTCGGGGAGCGCCCGCGGAAAGACGATCGCCTGCGGGTCGCCGTCGGTCGCGGCGGCATCGATCGCCGGCCCTCCCGGGAACCCGAGGCCCATGAAGCGGGCCAGCTTGTCGAACGCCTCCCCGGCGGCGTCGTCGATCGTCTGTCCCATCACCACGTAGTCGCCCCAGGACCGGACGTGCACGATCTGGCTGTGGCCGCCCGAGGCGAGGATCACGATCGCCGGAGGAGCGTAGGCGGCGTGGTCGAGACGGGGCGCCATGAGGTGGCCTTCCATATGATCGACGCCCACGAAGGGACGCTGCAGGCTCCACGCCAGCGCCTTGCCGAAGGAGAAGCCGACCATCAACGCCCCCGCCAGCCCGGGGCCCCGGGTGGCGGCCACCGCGTCGAGCTGGTCGGAGTGGATCCCCGCCTGGGTGAGCGCCATGTGCACCAGCGGACGGATCGCCTCGACGTGGGCCCGCGCCGCCACCTCCGGCACCACCCCGCCGAAGCGAGCGTGCGCCTCCACCTGGGAAGCGAGCACCATCGAACGCACCTCGAGCCCGTCGAGCACCGCCACGCCCGTCTCGTCGCAGCTCGTCTCGATGCCGAGGATCAGGGGGCCGCTCACGGCGCCCCCTCCAGGGACCGCCGGATGGCGTCGAGACGCAACGCGTACTCCTCGGCGTCGATGTCGATCGCCCACATCACGAGGGCGTCCTCGTCCCGGTAGTAGTCCTTGCGCAGCCCCACCGGAGCGAACCCGAATCGCTCGTAGAGGCGACGGGCGGCGGCGTTCGACATGCGAACCTCCAGCGTGAGGTGGCGGGCTCCGGATTCGAGGGCGCCCTCGACCAGGGCGAGCATGAGCCGGGTGCCGAGCCGGTCCCGGCGCGCCTCCGGCACCACCGCCAGGGTGGTGATGTGGGCGTCCTCCTCGACGAGCAGCAGACCTCCGTACCCGAGAATGAGGTCCTCGGCGTCGACGGCGACGAAGTAGGCGCGGTTCGGCTGCGCCAGCTCATCGAAGAACACCCGCACCGACCACGGCTGCGGGTACACCGCCTGCTCCAGCGTCGCCACCGCCGGGATGTCGCGGCGGGTCATGGGCCGGATCACGGTGGCGGCGGTCGTCATCACGCCGTCTCCCCCGGCCACATGCCCTCCTCGCGAAAGTCCGACCAGTTGATGGCGGCGTCCGGCTCACGCATGTAGAGGGGCCGGATCTCCTCGGCGCGGGCGAAATCATCGTGGTTGGCGCGCAGCACCGCCACCTCCAGCATCATCTCCGCCGTCGGGTAGCGGGGCCGGCCCTTGCGCACCCGGTGCAGCCCGCGCAGCGCCCCTTCCCCGAGCACCTCCCAGTCACCCACGACGAGGGTGTCGGCCGGATCCGATTCGATGCGGGCCCGAAGACGGTCCGGCGACACCAACTCGGGCGAACCGTCGGGCACCACCCCACCCGGCACCGGCCGGTAGGGAGCGGTCGCCACCTGTCCGCGGCGCACGTCGACGACCGGCCAGATGCGGCGCCGCGCCGTAGCGGCCCGCAGCGCCAGCACCGTGAGGGAGCTCACCGTCACCACCGGAAGTCCGATGGCGGCGGCGATGCCCTGGGCGGTGCTGATCCCGGCCCGGATGCCGGTGTAGCCGCCGGGACCGATGTCGACGGCCACCAGGTCGATGTCGGACGGTGACCAGCCGGTCCGGCGGAAGCAGAAGTCGATGGCGGGAATGAGGAACCCGACGTGGCCCCGCCGGTCGAGCTGGAGCGAGAGCGCCACCGCGGTGTCGTCGTCTCCCAGGGCCACCGAAGAGGAGGGGGTCGCCGTCTCCAGCGCCAGGATCCTCATGCCCGCAGCTCCGCCAGCGGCCGATCTCTCCAGCTCCCGGCCGGGACGAATACGAAATGGCGGCTCGACTCGCCGGTGGCTTCGATCCGGATCACCAGGTGGTCGGGCGGTACCCCGGCGGCGACGGCGTCGCCCCATTCGATGAGCAACACCCCCTGGCGGGCCGACTCGGGCAGCTCGAGATCGTCGAACTCCCCGGTCGAGGCGAGGCGGTACACGTCGGCGTGCACCACCGGGAGCAGGCCGTGGTAGGTACGCACCAGCACGAAGCTGGGGCTCGTCACCGGCTCGGCAACGCCGAGCCCCTCGGCGACGCCGGCGACCAGCAGCGTCTTGCCGACCCCGAGCCGGCCCGAGAGCAGAAGCACGTCGCCGGCCCCGAGCAGGGAGGCGAGGCGGCGGCCCAGTGCCAAGGTGCCGGCCGGTGAATCGGTCTCGATCTCGATCATCCTCTCCCCCCTCGGGTCACTGCGGCGTCCAGCCTCCGGCGCCGGAGAGACGGTTGCGCTTCGCTCATCCAAACAGATCCAGTTGCTCGGGATCGGGCGCGGACGGGCCGATCTCGACCTCGTCGGAGGGTTCGGCCTCGTTCGTCCGGAGCCTACCTTCGAGCACGTCTTTCACCAGCCCGAAGTCGTAGCGCATCTCCTCGTAGACTCGCTGGCTACCCCGCAAGGCGGCGGCGGGATGGAAGGTGGGCACCAGGAACCGCCCCCACCACTGGTAGGCCTGTCCTCGAAGCCGGGTGATCCCGGACTCGGCGCGCATCAGCAGCTTGGTGGAGAAGTTGCCGAGGGTCACCACCACCTTGGGCTCGATGAGCTGGAGCTGGCGGCGCAGGTAGGGCTTGCAGGCGTCGATCTCGTCGGGACGGGGATCGCGATTTCCGGGTGGCCGGCACTTGACGACGTTGGCGATGTAGACGTCGCGGCGTGCCAGCCCGATCTCACCGAGGAGCTGTTCGAGCAGCTTGCCGGAGGGGCCGACGAACGGCA
>CAYUDA010000234.1:0-3021 GCA_964443425.1 uncultured Acidimicrobiaceae bacterium | reverse complement strand
AGCTGCGGAGGGTCGGCGACCGGATGTGGGCCGGCGCCCAACCCGACCCCGACGGCTACCGGGACCTCGCCGCCCTCGGCGTCGACACCGTCGTCGACCTGCGGGCCGGCACCCCCGACGATCCGATCGAGGACGACGACGAGGCGCTGGCACGGCTCGGCATGACCCGCCTCTGGTTCCCGGTTCCCGACGGCCACACCCCGAGCCCGCGTGTCATCCTGCGGGTCCTCCACGACACCCAGGGCCGCGCAGCGTTCGTGCATTGCGGCGCCGGCGTTGGCCGCACCGGCGCGGTGCACGCCGCCGCGGTGTGGTGGCAGGGAGGGGACTTCGGTATCTGCGACGCGCTGGCGATCGGCCCGTCGAGCCTCGAACAGCTCTGGTTCGTGGGAAGGGGCAGGATCGATCACGTTCCGGTGGTCGTGGCCCTGGTCAGCCGGGCGATCGACGCCCCCCGCCGCTGCTGGAACCGGCTGCGGCGCCGGTGACGCCGGTCCTCATCGACTCCCGGGGACCGGATGAGGCACCGCGACGGCTCGTGGCGGACGCGGGGTGATCCCCACCAGCAAGGCCGGTAGCACCAGCAGGCTCGCCGCCAGCGCCATCACGATCATGAGGGCGGTGAGGAACCCGTAGGAGGCGAACATCGGCATCGGGGCGAACGCCAGGATCCCGAAGCCGACCACGCTGGAGGTCGCCGACGCCACCAGCGCCATGCCGGTGCCCTCGCCGGCCTGCCGCATCGCGGCGCCAGGCGAGGGGGCGCGCTCGAGCTCCTCCCGGTAGCGCATCGTGAAGTGGATGGCGTAGTCGATGCCGACCCCGATCGACACCGCGCCGATGGTGGCGGTGACCACGTTGATGGCGTAGCCGAGCAGCTCCATCAAGGCATAGAGCCAGGCGACGGTCATGATGATCGGGATGGTGCTCACCACCGCCAGGCGCACCGAACGCATGAAGATCCCGGCGATGACGAGACACAGCACCACCGAGATCGGCAACGACACCTGAAGCGCCCGGGTGATCCCGTCGAGTTCGGCCTGGCGCACGATGGGGCCGCCGGTGAGTACCACCTCGGCGCCGGCATCCAGCGCCTCGAGCCGCGATCGCAGGTCGTCGACGAGGGGGCGCAACAGATCCTGGGCCTCGGTCACCCCCTGCTGGGTGCCGCTCTTGGTGAGCGCCACCGTCACCACCGTCGCCTGGCTCGCCCCGTCGTCGGAGAGCCACAAGGCGGTCCGCACGTCGTTGGGGGTGAGGGCGAGGTGGGTGGCGTCGAAGGGAACGCCGACCTGCCGGGTGAACCCGTAGGCCGCCATGAGCTGCTCGGAGGTGTCGGGAATGCCGTTGCCGTCGGCATCGGTGAGGGCGACGCCGGTCGTCTGGGCCAGGGCGGCCTCTGCCGCCGGCGAGTTCTCCAGGTCCGCCAGCACGTCCACCACCCCGCCGTCGACCTGCACCCCCTCCTGGTCGCGGGCGAGCAGCGAGGTGTCGAGGTGGCGGAGGGCGTCGACGAAGTCGGCGACGGCGGCGACCGCGGCCGGGTCGTCGAGCGGCGCGTCGATCGACACCATCGCCTCCTCACCTCCGCGCCCTCCGACATGCTCGTCGAGCTTGGCGAGACTCACCACGAAGTCGCTGTCGCTCGTGAAGAAGTCCCCCACCTCGAACTCGGCGGGGATGCGCAACGCCACCACCGCGGCGACCGCGGTGACCACGGCCGCCACCGGCAGGATCCAGCGCCAGGATCGCCCCACCGCCGAGATGATGGCTCCCACGGCGCGGGTCAGCCCGCCCGCCGCCGATCGGGTGATCTCGACGTCGACCGGCGCGGCGTGGCGGCGGGACTGGACCGCGGCGAGGACGAGGAGGACGGCGAGGAACCCGCCGAGGGCGGCGACGCCGATCCATGGCACCACGTACACCATCACCAGCACCGTGGCCATGGTGGCGATCGCCGCCAGCGTGGAGCCGGCGACGAGACGCATCAGAAGGTGGCGTCCCCGTGGCGCGCTTCCGATCCGTTCATCCAGCAGCGCCACCGTCAGCGGCGTCACGATGCCGAGGAGGAGGAAGGCGGAGGTGAGGGCGATGACGGCACCCACCCCGAACTGCACGATGCCGTCGATGCCGGAGGCGGTGTTGGAGAGGAAGGCGGCGGCGTCGGAGGCGAGTGCCAGGGCCAGCGCTCCGATCACCCCGGCCAGCCCGGCGACAAAGGCGCGGCCGGGAGGGAGGCCGAGCCGTCCCTCCTCCCGGTAGCGGCCGACGGCGTGGAAGGCGAAGTCGACCCCGAACGAGATCATGGCGATGGGGACGATCAGCGACAGGATGAGGCTGTCCTGGAGCCCGATGAGGTTCGAGATGCCCTTGAGCCACACCATCAGGGAGCTGATGGCGGCGCCGGTGATCGCCACCACCCAGGCGGAGCGGAAGGCGACGGCGACGATGGCGAGCACCCCGAGGATCGTGAACCCGATGAAGGGACCGGCGAGCCGCCCCTGCTCCTCCGAGGTGAGGTTGACGTCGATGGCGATGCCCCACGAGCGGGTGGCCTGCTGGTCGCCGCGGAGGACGTCGACGACGTCCCGGGCATACTCCTCGGGGGCGGTGTCGCCGCCGAGCGTTACCGAGACGTTGCCGAATCCCAGCACGTCATTGTCGGCCAGTACGGTGGTGATCACCGCCGGCGACACCCACCGTCCCGCTGCGGCGTCGAACGAGGTCTGCGCCGAGAGGCTCAGCTCGCCGGCCTGGGGGCCGAAGGTGTCGATGAGGCCGGCGACCGCCCGGTCGATCGTCGCCTGATCCGCCGCGGCGAGCCCGCCGGGGAGCAGTTCGTCGACCAGGTCGGCGAAGGTGGTGACCCCGAAGACCTCACGGCCGGTGGCGGGGTCGAAGTAGTCGAAGAGAGTGGGCGCGAGTGCGGCGTCGGTCCGCAGCGCCTCGGCGTTGGCCCGTAATTCCATCAGGGCGTCTTTGGCCAGGATGTCGCCGTCGCGTGCCTCGGTGATGACGTGG
>CAYUDA010000233.1:0-3022 GCA_964443425.1 uncultured Acidimicrobiaceae bacterium | reverse complement strand
GCCTTGTCCTCCAGGTCGACGAGGGCGAGCAGGTCGGCCACCACCGCGGGGCGGGCGATGGGGCGGATGTCCTGGGTGGCGGCAAAGAACTCGAGGTACTCGCGGGCGCGCAGTCCCTCGTACACGCCAAAGAAGTCGGGCATGTAGCCGACGTGGCGGCGCACCGCCCGCGGGTCGCGCTGCGGATCGATGCCACCGACCCGCACCATGCCACCGTCCCGGGAGAGCAGGGAGGTCATGATGAGCATCGAGGTCGTCTTGCCTGCGCCGTTCGGTCCGATCAGCCCGACCGTGGCGCCGCGGGGCACGGTGAGATCGGCGCCCTCCAGCGCCCGGACCCTTCCGTAGCGTTTGTCGACGGCGTGAAACTCGACGATCACGACGTGCTCCAGATCAGGGCGAAACGGGAAAGCTGCAGCGATTCCTCGAGGAACTGGTCGGCCCCGACGGTCCCCCGGATCACCAGGTCGCCGCCGGGCGCCAGGTAGGGGGCGAGCGGGAACTCATCTCCCCACGCGATCTCCGCCCAGTCGCCGTCTGCCCAGTTCCACGCCTCCACCGTCGCCATCGCGGTTCCCCCCGGCGCCACCCGCCCCATGCCCGAGACCCCCTCGGGAACCCGGTACCGGAAGGAGACCTGGTCGGCCCCGTAGACGTAGATCTCCTCGTAGTAGGCCTCCAAACTGGCTGCACCGCTCACCCCGATCAGCTCGGGTCGGGTCCATCCGAACCGGGACGTCGTCTCGGCCGTCAGCTCGAACCTCTTCACGAGCATCGTGGTGCCGGAGGCGGGTCGTTCCCGACCGTCGAGGGAAGGACTCGGCTCGAACCCCTCGGTGAACCCGAACACGTACAGATCGGAGCCATGGAGGTCGGGGACGCGGGACTCGGCATAGTCGGCCATGCTGTACGCCGCGTCGTAGCGGCGGGACGACGCGGCGTCGCTGTAATTCAGGCCGGAGCGTTCCACCGCCGAGATGATGACCGGCCCGTAGCCGACGTTGCGAGCATCCACCCGCGCCGTGACGATCCCGCTGGCGCCGGGTGCGAGCTGCCCAAAACCGGGGTAGCCGGTGCCGTTCACCACCACACCCCACGACCACCACGTCCACGAGGTGTCGTTGTGCACCGTCACCTCGAGGTCGCCGTCGGTCATGTGGTATTCGGTCTCGATCGGCAGCGGCTCGGCCTGCCATCGCGCCTGGGCGGTGCCGGCACCGAGGTCGTCGAGGCGGTAGTCGATGACGCTGGGGTGGGCCGCATCCACCTCACCGGGGTTGGCGCCACCGAGGCTCCGCATCGGCACCGCGGTCCACCCCTCGGGGAGGGAGAGGCGGCGGGTCCCACCGGACTCCACTTGTACGACGAGCCCGGCTTCCCCGTCGGTCGTCCCCCCGGTGTCGAGCAGGATCGAGGCGTGCGAGACGGTGAAGTCGGCCACGCTGCTGCGACCGAGGAACCAGAATCCGGCCACGAACGCCACGCTGAGAATCGGGACCGTGAGCCAGGCCAGCTCCGGTCGATCGATCCCGCGCAGCACCACGAAGTTGACCGGACCCACCATCACGACGAACAGGAGGATGCCGATCAGGAGCCAAGACAGCGCCGGCACGGCCACCTCGCGCCCCGCCGAAGCGGCCGAGACGAGGCCGAGCCCGGACCCGTTGGACCCCTGGTCGCGGATGAGACCCATCGGGACCGGATCGTGGATGAGCCGGCCCCATTCCTCCACGGTCACCCCGGTGACGTCGTCGACCGCGATGAGCTCGCCGTCCCCCTGCCGGGCGACGAGGGCGGCCGTCCCGGGGAAGAGCGTCCCGCTCGCCGGCTCCCCGACCACCGACAGGTCATCGGCGCCGGCGACGAGGCGACCCCCGTCCTCGATCCATCGCTCCAGGGCGGTCCGGGCCTGCCCACCCAACCCGCGCACTGCTCCGGTTCCGGCCACCAGGTAGGCGGCGGGCGCCAGCCCCCCCTCGACGGTGGATTCGTCGACCGGGACCGTCACGATGTCCCCACCGAGGGGCGTGGCAGTGGCGCTACGCAGGGCGGTGACGGTGTCGGTGGCGTCGATCACGCCGACGAGCACAACCCCGTCGGGAACCCTGAGCTGGATCTCCCCTTCGAAGCGCGACTCGTCGCCGCCGGTGCCGGTCTCCACCAACGAGACCGAGGCACGCCTGGATTCGAAGGGAGCGGGAACCTCGATGTCGTAGCGCTTCACGCCCCCGGCCGGGACCTCGACGGCGGTGCGCGAGGTGGCCCCGCCGATCGACACGTCGAGGCGTCCCACCAGCAGTTCCCGAGAGGTGAGGGAGACGGCGAAGTGGACCGGCTGCGACGGGTCGACGTAGCTGTCGAGACCAGCCGTCACCTCGACGGTGATCCCCGACGGCGGGTCGGCTTCGTTGGTGGTCTGGGCAACTCCCGCGGGACCGAACGCGAGCAAGGCCGCGACCGCGGCCGTTCCGATCGTCAAGCGCGTGGCGATCCCCACTGGTCTCAGACGCTCACCTCACATCGGAAGTTCCCAGGAATTCTCCGCCGCGACCCTAGCGGAGCGGTTCCCGCCCCCGGCTGACGGCCGCCGGCTGGAGTCACAGCCGCGACATCCCCCGCCCCGGCAGGGAGAGCGCGTACCATCGGTGTCGGATTGCCGACACGTGCATGGGAGGAACCATGGAATCCACCAATCGCATCTCACGCCGCTGGCTCCGGCTCGGCGTGGTCCTCATCATCACCGCCGCGATGATCGCGCCGGTGGCGGTGCTGGCGGCAGGCGGCTCGTTCACCGACGACGACACCTCGATCTTCGAGGCCGACATCGAATGGCTGAGCGACGCCGGCGTCACCGCAGGGTGCAACCCGCCGGTCAACGACTACTTCTGCCCGAAGGACGCCGTGACGAGGGAGCAGATGGCCGCCTTCATGCGGCGCCTCGCCGCCAATCAGGTGGTCGACGCCGGAGCCCTCGAGGGTGAGACGGCCGATCATTTCGAGAACGCGGTCTGGGCCAACGACG
>CAYUDA010000232.1:0-3039 GCA_964443425.1 uncultured Acidimicrobiaceae bacterium | reverse complement strand
CAACCCAGCTCCTCCAGCCACCCGAAGGCGGCCCGTCCCCGCTCCCCGGCGGTGAGCAGCGCGAGGAATGCCTCCCGGTCGCCGGCGGTCCATTGCTGGTCGACGCCGGCCCGGATCTGCTCGATCTCGACCGAATCGAACCACACTCCTTCGGGGCGGGCGGCAGCACGGGCGGCCAGCTCGAGGGGCCGGCGAGACGGGGCGATCTCGACGGGGCGGAACCGGCTCCGGATGCTGGCGAACACCCTGCGTCCGAATCCGACCATGGGGTCGTCGCCGGGGTGGATGTCGGGCCAGTGACGCTCGGCGAGGTGGTCCCCATAGCGGAGGGCCCGGCAGAGGCGGGCGCTCACGGTGGCGACGTCCTCACCCAGCCAGCGTGCCACCGGTTCCCGCAGGTCGGGGTTGTACTCGTCGATGGCGCGACCCGCCACCGCGTGGAGGGCGTTGCGCACCGCCAGCAGGGTGCCGCGGGATTCCCGCTCCTCCGGATGCTCCGGGTCGGGCTCCCGGCCGAGGAGGGCGGCGCGCCGCCGCTCCCACCACAGCCCCTGGAAGGTCCGCAGCGCGCCCCGGCCGTTCTTGAGGTCGGCCGCCATCACCTGGTAGGGGTCGACGGAGCGCCGCACCCGCTCCTCGGTGGCGAGGGCGGGGGAAAGGGGCCGGCCCTTCACCACCCCGGCGAGGCGTTTCTCGAAGGCGGCGAAGAGGGCGGCGTCGCCGGCGACGAGCCGCCCCGACAGCAGCGAGGTGAGGGTGTCGAAACGGGACCGGGCGGCAATGACGGCCTCGGCGACGGTCCGCACCGAGTGGCCGACCTTGAGGTTGGCGTCCCACAACGGGTAGAGCACGTGGCGGGCGAGCCGGTCCGGGTCGGACACCTCATGCAGCAGCATGACGTCGACGTCGGAGTGGAGGCACTGCTCACCCCGCCCGTAGCCGCCGAGCGCCACCACCGCCACCCCGGGCTCGTCGGCCATCGGAGCCGCCAGGGCGGCGAGGGCGGCGTCGAGGGAGGCGGTGAGGGCGGCGCAGGTGTCGAGGCCCCCGTCCCCGATCGGGGAAGCGGCGACCTCCCGGCGGAGGTCGAGGAAGCCCTGGAGGGCGTTCATCTCGGGCCTGGTGGGCGACACGGGACCTTCCTTTCGCCGTTTCGCCCAGTCGGTGGCGTTTCGAGAGCCTACAGGGCGTCGGGGCCGCGTTCGCCGGTCCGGATCCGCACCACGTCGTCGACGGGGAGGACAGCGATCTTGCCGTCCCCGATGTCGCCGGTATGGGCGGTGGCGGCGAGGGTGTCCACCACGGTCGGGGCGAGTTCGTCGGAGACGAGCACCTCGACCTTCACCTTGGGAACGAAATCGACCTCGTACTCGGCGCCGCGGTAGACCTCGGTCTGGCCGGACTGGCGCCCGAACCCGGAGGTGTCGCTGGTCGACATGCCGGAGACGCCGGCGGCCTTGAGGGCGTCCTTGACCTCGTCGAGCTTGAAGGGCTTGATGTAGGCGATGATCAGCTTCACGGGCGTCCTCCTCAGCGACTGTCGGCGAAGACGTAGGCCCGCTCCTCGTGGAGCGTGATGTCCAGGCCTTCGATCTCTTGACGATCGTCGGCGCGCAGGCCGACGGTAGCGTCGACCACCTTGGCGATGAGCCAGGTCGCCGCGAACGAGAAGGTGAGTACCGCCCCCACCGCGAGGAGCTGTTTGAAGAACAGCCCGGCTCCGCCGTAGAGCAGGCCGTCACTGCCGCCCGGGTTGACCGACGCCTGGGCGAAGACGCCGAGCAGGATCGAGCCGACGATGCCGCCCACCAGGTGCACCCCGACGACGTCGAGCGAATCGTCGAAGCCGAAGCGGTACTTGAGGGACACCGCCAGGTAGCAGGCGAACCCGGCGATGAGCCCGAATGCGAAGGCCGCCTGCGGTCCCACGAACCCGGCCGCCGGGGTGATGGCGACGAGGCCGGCGATCGCCCCGGAAGCGGCGCCGAGGGTGGTGGGGGCTCCCGCCTTGCGCCATTCCGCCGCCACCCAGCCCAGCGCCCCGAGGGCGGCGCCGATCTGGGTGGTCATCAGCGCGTTGACCGCGATCCCGTCGGCGGCGAGCGCCGAGCCGCCGTTGAAGCCGAACCAGCCGAACCACAGGATGCCGGTGCCGATCAGCGTCAACGGCAGCGAGTGGGGCCGGATCGCCTCCCGCGGGAAGCCCCGGCGCGGCTTGAGCAGCAGCACGAGGGCGAGGGCGGCGATGCCGGCGTTGATGTGGACCACCAGCCCGCCGGCGAAGTCGAGCACGCCGAGATCGGAGAGCCATCCGTTCCAGGCCCAGTGGGCCACGATCGGGTACACGATGAGCGACCACAGGGTCACGAACAGCACCCAGGCCGAGAACTTCATGCGCTCGGCGACCGCTCCGGTGATCAGGGCCGGGGTGATGATGGCGAACGTGAGCTGGAACATCACGAACAGCAGATCCCCGCCTGAGGAGACGTCGCGGAGGAAGAAGTAGTCGAGATCTCCGATGAGGCCCCGACCGCCGTTGCCGAAGGCGAGCGAGAACCCGATGGCCGACCAGATCACCGTCACGATCGAGATCGTGAAGAAGTTCATCATCAGCATGTTGAGCACGTTCTTGACGCGCACCATGCCGCCGTAGAACAGCGCGAGCCCGGGCGTCATGAACAGCACCAAAGCGGCGCTGATCGACACCCAGGCGATGTCGCCTGAGTCCATGCGGGATCCTCCTCGGGGTATCCGCGTTGTTCGGTTGGGCGACAATGTGGCACGGGTTCGTTTCGGGATGGTTACCGGGGTGTTTCGGTCGTGTTGCCCGGCCCGGAGGCGGCTCCGGGCCGGGCGGGATCGAGGCGGTTGAGGCGCCCGGAGGGCCGCCGCGGGCCCCGGCGAGATCACGATTCCACCCGCCGCCCCTACGCTGATACGCTCGGCGTTGCGTCTCAGATTGGAGGACCTGTGATAGATTCCACCCACAACCGAAAGGGCCCACAGTGACCACGATCACGAAAGTATGGGCCCGTGAAG
>CAYUDA010000231.1:0-3047 GCA_964443425.1 uncultured Acidimicrobiaceae bacterium | reverse complement strand
GACAAGGAACTGGCGATGACGATGCGCACCGTCGCCGCCGACGCCTACCACGACGTCCCGGTACGGGACCGGCCCCTGCTCGGCGGGGAACGACCCGGTGGTGCCGTCCCGCCCTACCGCTACGACCCGGCCGGCGAGGTGCCGCCGATGCAGCTCTACGGGGACGTCGCCCCGGTGCGGTTCACCGGCAGCACCCACGACGAACGGGCCTACATCACCAAGAAGCCGGCCACCGTCGACGCCCTCAACCACCACCTCGTCGCCAAGATCGAGGACCACCGCGACGAGATCGAGATGGTCGCCGCCGACCTCGAACCCGGCGCCACCACGCTGTTCGTCAGCTACGGCGTCACCGCCGGCTCGATGCGGGAAGCCGTCACCCAGGCCCGCCGCCACGGCACCAAGGTGTCCGCCCTCACCCTCCACAGCCTGTGGCCGGTGCCGGAGACGGCCCTCACCGCGGCCGCCGCAGGCATCGAGCGCGTCGTCGTCGCCGAACTCAACCCCGGCCTGTACCGCAGGGAGATCGAGCGGGTCCTCCCCGGGGTCGCCGTCACCGGCATCGAGCGCATCGACGGCCGCCTCATCGCCCCCTCCGAGTTCCTGGCGGAGCTGGCATGACCGACCTCGTCCCCCTCGCCGATCCGACCCTGCGCACCGCCGCCGACTACCCCTTCTGTCCCGGATGCGGCCACGGTCCGGTGCTCGATGCTCTCGACAAGGCCCTCGTCCAGCTCGAGCTGAGCGACCACCAAGTCGTGATCGTCTCCGACATCGGCTGCGCCGGTCTCTCCGACCAGTACTTCACCACCTCCGCCTTCCATGGCCTCCACGGGCGTTCCATCACGTACGCCTCCGGCATCAAACTCGCCCGCCCCGATCTCGACGTCGTGGTGATCATGGGCGACGGCGGCACCGGCATCGGTGGCGCCCATCTCCTCAGTGCCGCCCGCCGCAACATCGGGATCACCGTTCTCGTCCTCAACAACCTCAACTTCGGCATGACCGGCGGCCAGCACTCCGGCACCACCCCCGAAGGGTTCGTCACCGCCACCACACCCGCCGGAAACCTGGAACGGCCCCTCGACATCTGCGGCACCGTCGGCGTCAACGGCGCCGGCTACGTCTACCGCGGCACCAGCTTCGACGACGACCTCGCCGAGCGCATCGCGGCCGGGATTCGCTACGACGGCTTCGCCATGCTCGACATCTGGGATCTGTGCACCGCCTACCTGGTGCGCTCCAACAAGTTCTCCCGCCGCGCCATCGACACCACCATGGAGCAGCTCGGGTTCGCCACCGGCCTGCTCCATCACAACGAGCGTCCCGAGTACGCCGCCGCCTACCGGGACCTGACCCAAGGCCAGCGCAGCGCCCTCCCGCCCCCGACCATCGCCGCCGGCGAGCCGGTGCAGCTCGACCACCGCTACCACCTCGTCGTCGCCGGCTCCGCCGGGGGACGGGTCCGCTCGGCGGCCCGCCTCGTCGGCCTGGCTGCGATGCGGACCGGGCTGTGGGTGGCGCAGAAGGACGACTTCCCCGTCACCGTCAAGAGCGGCCACAGTGTCTCGGAGCTGATCCTCGCTCCCGAGGAGATCGACTACACCGGGGTGGAGCGACCCGACGCCCTCGTCATCGTCAGCGACGACGGGTCCGAGAAGGCCCCGCCCTACCTGGAGGCGATGGACGGCGACGGCGTGGTGTTCATCGCCGCCGGGCTCCCCGTGCCGCAGACCGCGGCCCGGGTGATGGTCATCGACCCGTCCGCCGCCGAGGTGAGGATCGCCTCCGCCTCGATGGCGCTCGCACTCGTCTCGACCGCGGTGGCCGCCCTCGGCATCGTTCCCCTCGCCACGTTCGAGGAGGTCGCCGGGGCCGGCGCCCACGGTCCCAAGAACCTCGAGATCGTCGCCGCCGGGATCGCCCTGGCCGGGTGACGATCCAGTGACGCGTCGTAGCCGGCGCGCTAGCCGATCCCGCTCGGCGGGTGCCCGAGGAGCCGCTGCACCCTGCGCCGCACCCGGCGCCACGAGATGGCGGCAACGCCCCGCCACCGATCGACCGGTCCCACGGAGCGGACGGTGCCGGCGAGCCGGACCCGCGCCACCCTGCCGATGAGACGGTCCGGTTCTGCCACCGCGTCGGGAAGCCGCATGGCGTCACCCTGGAAGAGGAACCCGCCGTCGCGGTGACCACGGAGGCGGTGCACCACCACTTCGGCGTCTTCGCCGCAGAACGCCCAGATCTCCCCGCGCCGAGGCTGGTCGCCGGGGACCACGAGCACCTGCGCGGGCGGGACGATGGCGCGGCCCATCGACGCACCCGACACGTCGAGCCACAACTGCTGACCCGCCGCGGCACGGCGCAGGGCGGCGGCGACGGCGGCGGGCCGATCGCTCAGCCCGGCTCCGCCCCGCCGCTCACCGTGATCAGCCCCTCGAAACGAAGCGACTCCACGAAGGCGGCCAGGTCGCGGGAGAACACCTCCCGCTCCACACCGTCGAGTTGGGCGAACAGCTCTTCTTCGAGAAGGCCGACGTCGATCGGCGCCTCGAGTGCGTTCCAGACCAGAGTCCCCACCGCGTTGAGGGTGAGGAGTTCCTGACCCTCCTGGTCGAGCAGGACCGCCCGATCGTCGAACAGCTCGAAGAGCACGCCCGGTGCTCGCTGCAGCTGCATCAGGTCTCCCATGTCTCGTGGCGGCGCCGCCTCCGCCGCGTCCCCGGCTCAGCCGAGGGCGCGGTGGAGGAAGGCGGCCATCTGGCCTCGGGTGACGGGATCGTTGGGGCAGAACTCGTCGTTGTCGGGCGGGTTGCAGCCCAGGGTGATCCCGGCGGTCGCCAGCTTGACGATGTCGGCTTCGAAGATCGAACCGTTGTCGTCGACGAAGTCGATCGACGTGTCGACTGCGGTCAGGTGGAGGGCCCGCACCAGGAACGCTGCCATCTGACCCCGCGTGACGTTGCCGGTCGGGCAGTACATGTCGTTGAGCGGCGGGTTGCAGCCCAGGGTGATCCCGGCGGTCGCCAGCTTGACGATGTCGGCTT
>CAYUDA010000230.1:0-3053 GCA_964443425.1 uncultured Acidimicrobiaceae bacterium | reverse complement strand
GCCGAGAGCGCCGCCACCGCCTTCCTCACCTCGGCGTTCTCCTACAAGACCCTGGCGGCCGGATTGCGGGGTCTGATGCGCCGCGCCGGCGGCGGGGCGTTGGTGACCCTCGACTTCGACAACCGGCAGGCGTGGCCCGGCTACGACTGGATGGGGGTCTCCAAGTCGGCCCTCGAGTCCGTGACCCGCTACCTGGCTCGTGACCTCGGCCCCGACCACATCCGCGTCAACGCGGTGTCGGCCGGGCCGCTGGTGACGGTTGCGGCCAAGTCGATTCCCGGATTCCGCCGCTTCCAGGAGGTGTGGAGGGCCCGGGCGCCACTGGGATGGGACATCAGGAACCCGGTGCCGGTGGCGTTGATGGTGGCGGTGCTGCTTTCCGACTGGGCCCCGGCCACCAGCGGCGAGGTGGTCCACGTCGACGGCGGCTTCCACGCCGTCGCCGCCTCCGAGACGGGCTGACCCTCAGACCGCCCGGGCCTGCCGGGTGGCGGCATGCAGTGGCAGGGCAACGGTGAAGGTGGCGCCGCCGCCGGGGGTGGGCTGGAACCACACCCGGCCTCCCATCGCCTCCGAGAGTCCCCGCACGATGGAAAGCCCGAGCCCGGTGCCGCCGGCGCTCCGGGTGTGATGGGGCGCTACCTGGGTGAAGGAATCGAAGATGTGTTCGTGCAGTTCGTAGGGGATGCCCATGCCGTGGTCGGCGACCGAGAACCACACCTCGCCGCCGTTGCGGGTGGCGGACAGCTCGATGGGGGAGTCGGGGGCGTACTTGAGGGCGTTGTCGAGCAGGTTCGACATCACCCGATGCAGGTGATCCGGGTCGGCTTCGACCATGTCGACGGTGGGGGCGACCTGGATCGAGGTCACCTCCTCGGCTCCGGGAACGTGACGGGCGATTTCCTCGAGGAAATCGGCGACCGCCAACGATTCGGGCCGGATCGGCAGTGCCTGGTTGTCGAGCCGTGACACCATCAGCAGGTCCTCGATGAGGGAGCGGAGCCGGTTCGCCTGACGGGCCGCGGTGTTGATCAACTCGCGGGCGTTGGGATCGGGGGGCGCCAGCTCGGGGCGCTGCAACGTCTTGAGCGATCCGATCATCGACGTCAGCGGGGTCCGCAGCTCGTGGCTCACCACCGAGACGAAATCGGTCTTGAGCTGGGCGAGTTCGGTCATCTTCTGGCTGGTCTCCTGCGCCTCCTCGTAGCGGGTGAGCTGGTTGAGGACGAGGGCCGACGGCCCGGCAAGCGACGCGAGGAGCGCCACGTCCTCCTCGACGAACTCGCCGGTCTGCTTCTCGACGACGAGCAGCACGCCGATGCGGTGCGCTTCGATCCGGAGCGGCACCGCCACCACCTGGTGGGTACCGAGTTCGAGCAGGAACGAGTCACCCGCCTGGTGCGCCTCCGACATGTCGGTGTACATCATCGGCTCGCCGCTGGTGAAGACCTGCTGGGCGATGCCCTCCTCGTCGAGGCGCAGCAGGTACCCCTCGGCCCGGAGCGTCTGCCCGGCCACCCAGATGGGGGACATCACCTCGAGCGCCTCCAGGTCGGGCCGGTACAGCAGCACCACCCCGATCTTGGCTTCCAGCGCCGAGACGACCCGGCCCACGAGCTCGGGGAGCACCTCGGCGAGGTTGGTGCCGACACCGATGGTGCGGGAGACGTCGTAGAGGCGTTGCAGCTCCTGTTCCCGCTCCGCCAGGTGGGCCTCCCGGCGGCTGTAGGAGCGCAGCCACTGCGACGCCAGGTCGATCTGGGCCCACACCGCCAGCCCGCCGATGAAGATGAGGGCGACCGCCATCACGAAGACGGCGATCTGCACCGCCGCCCCGGCAGCATCGATGCTCTCGTTGGTGAGCAGCAGGGCGACGTAGGCGGCGATGGCGGCGACGCCGACGAAGCCGACCGAGCGGGATGCGACCAGGGCGGCGAACACCACCGTCGCCAGGAACACTGCCACCACCGACGCCCCGGTTGCGAGGCCTCCGGTGCCGTAGATGACGGCACCGATGACCCCGAGGCACCACAGCAGCACCAGGAAGTCGCCCACGGCCCGGCGCAGGGCGCGCCGCCACGGGACCAGGGTGAGGATGAGCAGGGCGACCCCGGCGCCGACGGCAGGCGCCAGCTTGATCTGCTCCTCGAAATGGGAGTGGGCGGCGGTGATCGCCGCGGTGATGATGAGCGCCACCCACGACAGGACGAGCCCGAAGTAGACCACGCGTACCCGGTAGCCGATGATCGTGTAACGGTCGCTCACGGAACCTCAGTCAACTTGTGGAACCACGGTAACCTGCCCGGCATGGCCCGGGTACTCCTTCTCTTCGGCGGCCGCTCCGCGGAGCATGAGGTCTCCTGCGTGTCGGCCGTTGCCGTGCTCGAGGCGCTCGAAGACACCGGGCATCAGGTGATCCCGGTCGGGATCGGGCGCGACGGATCTTGGTACCTGGCGGATCGTACCCGGCGCCCGCTGCAAGCGGCAGGACGTCCTGTGGCGCTGCAACTCCCCGCAGGCACCCTCGCCGCCTCCGGCGACGTCATCGCCTTCGATCTCGTGTTCCCGGTGCTGCACGGCCCGTACGGCGAGGACGGCACGATCCAGGGGGTGTTCGAGACCGCCGGCATCCCCTACGTGGGATGCGGGGTGGCGTCGTCTGCGATGGCGATGGACAAAGACATCGCCAAGCGGCTCTTCGTCCAGGCCGGGATCCCGACCGGCCGGTGGAAGGTCGTCCGCCTCGATGACTTCGAAGATCCATCGTCGGTGGCGTCCCGGATCACCTCCGACTTCGGGCTCCCGTTGTTCGTCAAGCCGGCGCGGCTCGGCTCGTCGGTCGGCATCACCAAGGCTGCGAGCGACGCCGACCTGCGGGAGGGCATCCGCCGCGCCCTCGCCTTCGACCACAAAGTGGTGGTCGAGGAGGCGATCCGGGGCCGTGAGATCGAGGTGGCGGTGCTGGAGGGACCTCGCACCGCCCTGCCCGGCGAGGTGGTCATCGAGACCGAGTGGTACGACTACGACAGCAAGTACCACGACGAGACGAGCCG